>SHVT01000055.1 GCA_009694125.1 Rhodospirillaceae bacterium
TGCAGGCCCGGCTCATGAGCCAGGCGCTGCGCAAACTCACCGGCTCCATCTCGCGCTCCCAATGCATGGTTATTTTCATCAACCAGATCCGCATGAAGATCGGCGTGATGTTCGGCAGCCCGGAAACCACGACCGGCGGCAATGCACTTAAATTCTACGCGTCGGTGCGCCTGGATATCCGCCGCATCGGCGCGATCAAGGAACGCGAGCAGGTGGTCGGCAACCAGACCCGGGTCAAGGTGGTGAAGAACAAGATGGCGCCGCCGTTCAAGGTCGTCGAGTTCGACATCATGTATGGCGAGGGCATTTCCAAGGGTGGTGAGCTCGTCGATCTCGGCGTCAAGGCCGGCGTTGTCGAGAAATCCGGTTCATGGTTCTCCTATGACGGGACACGCATCGGTCAGGGCCGCGAAAACGCCCGCGCCTATTTGAAGGAACACCCCGAAATCGCCAAGGCCGTGGAAGCGGCCATCCGTCAGAATGTCGGACTTGTTTCCAACGCCTTGATGGCGGCACCCGACGCCGCCGCCGGCGACGGCGGCTGAACAAAATCAGGGCCGGGGCGAATCCCCGGCCCTGTCCCTGCGGCGGGCGCGGCCTTAGACGGTCGCCGTCCCAGGCCTAGGTGACGGGACAAATCGGCACCCGCTCCGTGCGTGCGGATCCGATCCGCCGAGCCCCTTCTGGACACATCTCGGGCCCCAGGCTACATCAGGACGGCGATGCCGGATCGGCGGCACGGACATGGGAGCCTCAATGCCCCCCAGGTTCCGGGTGCGCCTGCGGTCTTCCTCAAGGACGAAGCCATGCCCAGCGCCAACGATATTCGCGCCGCCTTTCTGTCTTATTTCGAGCGGCACGGCCACGCCGTCGTGCCGTCCAGCCCCTTGGTGCCCCGCAACGATCCGACGTTGCTGTTTACCAACGCCGGCATGGTGCAATTCAAGAACGTCTTCACCAGCGCCGAGGCGCGGCCCTACAAGCGGGCGGCGACGGCGCAGAAATGCGTGCGCGCCGGCGGCAAACACAACGATCTGGAAAATGTCGGCTATACCGCGCGGCACCACACCTTTTTCGAGATGCTGGGCAATTTCTCCTTCGGTGACTATTTCAAGGATGTCGCCATCGAACTCGCCTGGAACCTGATCACCAAGGAATACGGGTTAAAGCGGGATCGGCTCCTGGTCACGGTCTACGCCGATGACGACCAGGCCTTCGATCTCTGGAGGAAGATCGCGGGCGTTCCCGAGAATCGAATCATTCGGATCGCCACCTCCGACAATTTCTGGTCGATGGGAGATACCGGTCCCTGCGGACCGTGCTCCGAAATCTTCTACGATCACGGCGATCATATTCCAGGTGGACCGCCGGGCAGCCCGGAAGCCGATGGCGATCGTTTCATCGAAATTTGGAACCTCGTTTTCATGCAGTTCGAGCAAGTGGCGCCCGACAAACGGCTGACGCTGCCCAAACCCTCGATCGATACGGGCATGGGCTTGGAACGCATCGCCGCGGTCATGCAGGGTAAACATGACAATTACGACACCGATCTCATGCGCGCGCTTATCGTCGCATCGGCCGAGGCGTCGGGTGTGCCAGCCGACGGTTCTCAGGCGGTTTCCCACCGCGTCATCGCTGATCATCTGCGGGCCGCGAGCTTTCTGATCGCCGACGGGGTCCTGCCGTCCAACGAGGGTCGCGGTTATGTCCTGCGGCGCATCATGCGCCGAGCCATGCGCCACGCCCATTTGTTGGGTTGCACCGATCCCTTGATGTGGAAGCTGGTGCCGGCGCTGGCCCGTGAAATGGGCCAAGCCTATCCCGAGTTGATTCGTGCCAATGCCCTCATCGCCGAGACCTTGAAGCTTGAAGAAACCCGCTTCAAGCAGACGCTCGATCGGGGGCTAAGACTGCTGGACGAGGAAATGGCGAAACTGCCGGCGGGCGGCGCGCTTCCCGGCGAAATCGCTTTTCGCCTCTACGACACCTATGGCTTTCCCCTCGATCTGACTCAGGATGTATTGCGCGGACTCGGGCGGCGGGTCGATCTTGATGGGTTTACTCGTGCGATGGATCGCCAACGCAACGAAGCGCGGGCGGCCTGGGCCGGTTCGGGAGAGGCGGCACCGGAGCGGATTTGGCTCACGCTGCGCGAACGGCTCGGCGCCACGGAATTCCTGGGCTATGAGACAGAATCGGCGGAAGGCAAGATCGTGGCGCTGCTTTCCGGCGACGAGGAAGTCCGGCAAGCAGAAGCCGGCGCCGACATCAGTGTGGTCGTCAATCAGACCCCCTTCTACGCCGAATCCGGCGGGCAGATGGGGGATTCCGGCGCGATGTTCACCCCCCAGGGCACGGAGATCGCGGTCGCCGATACGGCCAAACGCGCGGGCGATCTCTACGTCCATGTCGGCAAGGTTACCCGCGGCTCGGTCAAGCTCGGCGATGTCGTCGAAATGCGGGTCGATGGCGAACGCCGCGCCGGGCTTCGGGGCAATCATTCGGCGACACATCTGCTGCACGAGGCGCTGCGGCGCCGCCTGGGTGAACATGTCACGCAAAAGGGTTCACTCGTGGCACGTGATCGCCTGCGCTTCGACATCAGCCATCCCAAGCCGCTGTCGCCCGACGACATCCGCAGCGTGGAAATTGAGGTCAACCGCCGCATTCGCCAAAATGCCGAGACGCGGACACTCCTCATGACGCCGGACCTGGCGGTGAAGGAAGGCGCCTTGGCGCTGTTCGGCGAGAAATACGGCAACGAAGTCCGGGTTGTATCGATGGGCCGCGACGAAGGCCGGTTTTATTCGACCGAACTGTGCGGCGGCACTCACGTGCAGCGCACGGGCGACATCGGGTTGTTCAAGATCGTCGGCGAAAGCGCGGTCGCCGCCGGGGTCCGGCGCATCGAGGCGCTCACCGGCGCAGCGGCCGAAGCGCATGTCGCCGAGGAAGAGGGATTTCTGCGTGCGGCGGCGCTGGCGGCCAAAGCGAGCCCGGCGGAGCTGCCGCAGCGTGTCGTTGCCTTGATCGAGGAAAGGCGGCGGCTCGAACGTGAATTGGCCGAGGCGCGCCGTGCCATGGCCAGTGGGGGCGGGGCCGCCGCGCCCGCCGCCAAGGTGATCGCCGGCGTGCGCTTCGCCGCGCGCAAGCTCGAAGACGTGCCGGCCAAAGAGCTCAAGACGATGGCGGATGATTTGAAGAAACAAGTGGGTTCCGGCGTCGTCGCCATCGTGGCTTCGGGTGAGGGTAAGGTCTCGCTGGTCGTGGCCGTCACGGAGGATTTGATCGGACGATTTTCGGCCGTGGATTTGGTCAAGGCCGGGGCCGCGGCACTCGGCGGCAAGGGCGGCGGCGGCCGCCCCGATATGGCCCAGGCCGGAGGTTCGGACCCATCCAAGGCGGACGCGGCTCTCGCCGCGATCGAAGGGGCCCTGGCGGCAGCACCAAAGGCGGCATGACTTGGTTGGGCCGGCCTAACTGCCCGCCCGATCCCGCCTTACGCCAAGACCTTTTTCAAATTCGCATCGACCTTGTCGAAATACTGGCGCGTCGTTAGCCATTTCTGCTTAGGCCCGACTAGGACGGCCAGGTCCTTTGTCATGTCGCCCGCTTCGACGGTGTCGATACAGACCTTTTCCAGCGTGTCGGCGAAACGTTTGACATCGGGCGTCCCGTCGAACTCGCCGCGATAGGCGAGGCCCCGCGCCCAGGCGAAAATCGAGGCGATCGGGTTGGTCGAGGTTTCGCGTCCCTGCTGGTGCTCGCGGTAATGGCGCGTGACCGTGCCATGAGCGGCCTCGGCCTCCACCACCTTGCCGTCGGGCGTCAGCAACACCGACGTCATCAGGCCGAGCGATCCGAACCCTTGAGCCAGCGAATCCGATTGGACGTCGCCGTCGTAATTCTTGCAGGCCCAGACGAAGCCGCCGCTGACCTTGAGCGCCGTCGCCACCATGTCGTCGATCAGCCGATGTTCGTAGCTCAACTTCTTCGCCGCGAAGGGACCGGTGAATTCCTTTTCGAACACGTCTTGGAAGATGTCCTTGAAACGTCCGTCATAGGCTTTGAGGATGGTGTTCTTGGTCGAGAGGTAGAGCGGCCAGCCGCGATTTAACGCGTAGTTGAAACAAGCGCGGGCGAAGCCGCGAATGGAGTCGTCCAAATTGTACATGCCGAGGGCGACGCCCGAGCTGGGGAAATCGAACACATCGTATTGCACCGGTTTGCCGCCGCCGGTGGGCGTGAACGTCATCGTCAGCTTGCCGGGGCCGGGCACGCGAAAATCGGTGGCGCGATATTGATCGCCGAAAGCGTGGCGGCCGATGACGATGGGCTGGGTCCATGTCGTGATCAGGCGCGGCACGTTCTTGCAGATGATCGGTTCGCGAAACACGGTGCCGTCGAGGATATTGCGGATCGTGCCGTTCGGCGATTTCCACATCTTCTTCAGTTTGAATTCGGTCACGCGTGTCTCATCGGGCGTGATCGTCGCGCATTTCACGCCGACCCGGTATTTCCGGATTGCCTCGGCGGCTTCGACCGTGACCCGATCTTCGGTGGCATCGCGGTTCTCGATGCCGAGATCGAAATATTTCACGTCGATGTCGAGATAGGGGAGGATCAATCGATCCTTGATCATCTTCCAGATGATGCGCGTCATTTCGTCGCCATCGACATCGACGATGGGATTGGCGACTTTGATCTTCTTCATATCTGTACCCTCGTTGCGGAATTCTGTACCCTCGTTGCGGAATCGAAGCGTCTCGGCCGAGCGGGCCGGCCTGCTCACAGCCGTTCGGATGCCGGGGCGGCGGGTGGGACTCGCGCGGATTCGATCGCGGGCAGAATATCCTCGACTCGATCGACCACCGAAAACATTTTTTGGGCTTCCTTGGCGGTGTAACCGTTTTGTATCTGGCTGGCGACCTGCGACAGCAGCGGTTGCCAATAGCCGTCGAAATCGGCGATGACGATGGGCTTGGCGTGGAGGCCGAGATATCTCCAGGTCAGGACCTCAAACAACTCATCCAACGTCCCCAGGCCGCCCGGGAGGATCACGAACGCATCGGACATATCGAACATCTTGCGTTTGCGCGTATGCATGCTGTCGACCACCAGCAATCGCGTGACTCCCGGATGACCAACCTCGATGTCCTCCAGGAATTTCGGTATGACCCCGGTGACATGCCCGCCGGCCGCCAGCGCGGCATCGGCCACGACCCCCATGAGGCCGACGCGGCCGCCGCCAAAGATCAGGTGGATGCCGGAATGCGCGAGCAGTCTACCAAATCGCGTCGCCGCTGTGCGGTGCGCCGCTGGCCCGGAATTTGATGATCCGCAGAAAACGCACAAGGAATTGATTTCGGCCATGTGCGGGGGTTCTACACCATGAAATCGACGACGTGCGCCGCCGCCGCCCCCTGCGGCGGAAAGTCCGCGCCGCGGGGGCTTCCGCAGGGCATAGTGCTCTGCTATACAGACTTGCCCTACGCTGGGCCAGATCGGGCTGTATTTCGATCGAAGCGGCCTAGGGTGCGACTGATATTAATGCGCCACGGGAGGGATTGATGCGACGGAGCGTTACCAGGGGTTTGATCATGGTCGGCATTGGTTTGGCGGCGCTTGTCGGCGTCGATTTCTCCGCCTCCGCGGCCAACGAGCCCGAGAAGATCATTGCCTATCGCAAGTCCGTAATGGCGGCCATGGGCGATCACCTCGACGCGATGTCCAGCTTCGCCAAGGGACGGACCACTTCGAAAGCCGGCTTCCTCGGTTGGACCGAAGCCATTATCGCCGGCTCGAAAGAGATTCCCTCGCTGTTTCCCAAGGGCACGGAAAAGGGCGGCGACACCATTGCCGATCCGGCCATTTGGCAAAAGACAGATGAATTCAACAAGATCGCCGTTCAGGTCGCCGCCGCCGGCGAGAAGCTGTTGGCCGCGGTGAAGGGTAATGATAACCAGGGGCTCACCAACGAGATCGAGAACATGAGCCGCGCCTGCGCTATCTGCCATGAGCCGTTCCGCGTCAACCGCTAGCTAATTCCGCCAGGCCGATGAAAGACGGTGATCCGATGACTTCCACCCCGGCGAACGTGGTCCTGAAGTGCCTCGCGTCCGTGTTCGCGATCGCGGGCGCGATGCTCCTGGCAGCGGCGCCGGCCGCGGCGCAGGCCAATGCCGATGCGATCAAGCGCGGGGAATATATCTTCAGAGCCGCCGATTGCTCGCCATGTCACACCGACACGAAGAACAAGGGCGCCTTGTTGGCCGGCGGTCGGGCGTTGCCCACCCCGTTCGGAACGTTCTACAGCCCCAACATCACCGCCGACCCGGTGAACGGCATCGGCAAATGGACGGATGCCGATTTCACGCGGGCCTTGCGTCAAGGCGTGTCGCCGGACGGATCTCACTATTTTCCGGTCTTTCCCTACACGTCATTCACTTTGATGACCGATCAGGACATCAAAGATTTGAAGGCCTACATCTTTTCACTGCCGACAGTGCCCCTGGCCAACAAGCCCCACAATATCGGTTTTCCTTTCAACCTCCGGTTCCTGCAGATCGGTTGGAAGATGCTTTTCTTCACGGAAGGCGTTTACAAGCCCGCTCCCGCGAAATCCGCCGAGTGGAACCGCGGTGCCTATTTGACGGAGGCGTTGGGCCATTGCGCCGAATGCCATACGCCGCGCAACCTGTTGGGCGGGATGGATCGCAGCAGGTGGATGGCTGGATCGATCGACGGGCCGGAAGGCGAGATGGCCCCGAATATTACGCCGCATGAGGCGACCGGTATCGGCGAATGGGACGATATCGACCTTGCCTATATGCTGAAGACCGGTGCCGTGCCAGGCGGCGACGTGGTCGGAAGCCTGATGGCGGAAGTCATACGCGAAAGCACAGGCAAGTTGACCGACGCCGATCGGACAGCGATGGCCAAATACATCCTTTCGCTGCCGGCGATCGACCACAAGATCGAGAAACCAAGATGAGGTCTGCTGGCGCGCCCGCGGCGCGTTCGAGTGTAAGACGATTTCGAAAGATGGGAGGAGTTTGATGAGGCGCAGTTTGGTGATTGGCTTGGCGATGGGAACCGTTGCGGTGGCGATGGCGGGAATCGTGGCGGAGGCATTTGCCCAGGCACGTCCGCTCGACATGATTCGGTATCGCCAGTCGGCGATGAAGGGCAATGGCGGCTATCTGAACGCCCTAAACGCTTATGCCAAAGGCGAAGTCACCCTGGTGACCAAGGATACGATCAAGGCTTACGCGGCAGCTTTGGCTGGAACGTCACTGGAGATCCCTGGCATGTTCCCGGCGGGCACCGATACCGGCAGGACCAATGCCAAGCCCGAGATCTGGCAGAAGAACGCCGATTTCCTGGCTGCTGCCAAGCGCCTGGGTGAAGAGTCCACGAAGCTGGCCGAGGTCGCGACTGGCGGCAATGAAGCGGCCATGAAGGAGCAGATCGGCAAGGTCGCTCAGGCCTGCGGCGGCTGCCATCAGCCCTTCCGGAAGCCGCTGCCACCCGCGTCCAGGTAATATTTGTCGAAATCGCCCGACGCCACAGTTGCTCGGGAATAATTTCAGTCGCGGTGTGTTCATATTGCGTGCACACCGGCTGGGAATGCCCTGTCGGAATATCCATGGAGGAAAGAACCGTGACATAATCGTGCGAACAAGACGGCGATTATTGTCGGGCTCGCCCTTTGCCTAACCGGCTTCGCCGGCATGGTCCAGGCCGCCGATGAACCGGCCAATGTAATCAAATACCGGAAGTCGCTGATGACGGCTAACACGTCGCACATGGGCGCGATGGGCGAATTCGTCAAGGGCACCGTGACGTTCAAAGGCGGATTTGTCGAATTCGCGACGGCCCTCAACGCCGTGAGCATGCAGATTCCCGCTCTCTTCCCGGCCGGATCCAACACCGGCGCGGAGACCCGGGCCAAGCCCGAAATCTGGTCGAAGCGGGACGACTTCATTGCCGCGGCGAAAAAGCTCGAGACGGAATCGGCGAAGTTGATCGTGGGCCGCCAAGGGCAACGACGAGAATGCGCTGAAGGCCCAGATTACCGCCACCCAGCAGGCCTGCGGCGGTTGCCACGAGACCTTCCGCAGCAGATAGGTTTTTTTGAGCGATCCTTCGGTGTCAGGCAAGCGCGAAGGGGAAACTCTTCGCGCTTGTTTTTTCCTCCATGGACGTTGCACGCAGTGATATTGCGTACTACCGTAATTGCGTGGGCCGCGTGAGAGGATGTTGAGTTGACCAACCGACCGCTGGTCGTCGTCGTACTAGGCTCCGCTCTTGTCGTTGCGGCGACGATCTTGGCGTGGATACAGCTTCGCGACGAGGACTGGCGCCCCGTTCCGCTTGCCGAGGCACCGGGAAGGATCGTTCCGCCCGCAATCGAGACGGCTGCCACGGCAGCTCCCCCCACTATAACACCAGCATCGCCGGAGCCCGCAGCGGCGCCCGTGATTCGCCCGCCCCCGGAGCCGAACCCGGCGGTCGCCACGCAAGCCCCGACCACACAATCGCCCGTCATTACACCGGCGCCCGCGCCACCGCCGGCGGCGCCCGCGCCCGCGCCGATACCGTTGCCGCAGCGTACAGAGGTGCAGCCGGTGGTCCCAGACCCGACGCCACCGCCCACATCCAGACCGCCCGCCACGACCCAGGCGGCCCTGCCCGAGCCGGCGCCTACGCCTCCTCCGGTGGTCACACCGCCTCCACGCCCGGCCGCCGCGGCGCCAGCGCCAGCACCCCAGCCAGCACCGCCGCCTCCGGTGGTCGTCACGCCGCCGCCAACGCCGGCCGCGGCGCCTCCCGCGCCGGCGCCAACAAGTCCGGCCGCGGCGGCCCCAGCGCCAGCATCCCAACCGCCGCCACCCATTCCGACCAATCCGTCCTTTGACGTCGTGCGGGTCAGCCCCTTGGGAGAAGCGGTTATCGCCGGGCGTGCCGAGCCCAACTCGGTTGTCACGGTTTATGACAGCGAAACCGAGATTGCGCGGGCCAAGGCCGATGCGCGTGGAGAGTGGGTCGTCGTTCCCGACAAACGCCTCGCCCCCGGCAGCCGGGAGCTGAGCCTGAAAGCCGAGTTGCCCGACCGGCCGGCGCAACGCTCCGATGACGTCGTCGTTCTGGCAGTGCCGCAGCCGGCAAGGGATCTAGCCGGCGAAGCCGCCGCTCGGCCGACTCCTCCATTGGCGCTGCTCGCCCCGCGCGAAGGATCGGGTCGTTCCACCGTTCTCCAGGTGCCGTCGGTTGAGCCCGCGCCGGCACCCTCGGCAAACCCCGAAGGACAGGCGCTCAATCTCGACACCGTCGATTACGACGTCGCCGGGAACGTGGTGTTCGGCGGACGGTCACCGCCCGGCGAATCGGTTCAGGTCTATGTCGACAACCAACCCGTCGGCCGCGCCGAGAGTAACCTCACCGGTGACTGGACCCTCACACCGCAAGAGCCAGTCGAACCGGGCTTACATACTTTGCGTGTCGATCAGATCTCGCCCGGCGGAAGAGTGGTTGCGCGTCTAGAAGTACCGTTTGTCCGCGCCGATCTTACGTTGCAGCTGCCCAGCGAGGGCCGCGTGATCGTTCAGCCCGGTAACAGTTTGTGGCGCATCGCCCGCCGCTCCTATGGCCAGGGTGTTCGCTTCACCGTTATCTATCAGGCCAACCGCGATCAGATTCGCGATCCAGGTCTGATTTATCCCGGACAAGTCTTCATCGTACCCCAGGTCAACTGACGTGGATTTCTTATCTGCGTCGTCCGGCTCCACGGGCCGGCGATCGTTCCACGATTAGGGAGTTCGCAGTCATTTCCGTGCGGCAAACGTTGAAGTTGGTGGTCGCCCCGGTTCATCCCGAAGGGTGGCCGTTCATCGCCATTTCCGTCCTGGCGACGATCATGATGGCATTGATCGATGTCTCCATTGGTTGGATCGGCGCGATTATCACCGGCTGGTGCGTCTATTTCTTTCGCGATCCGGAACGTGTGACACCCAACCGTCCGGGGCTCGTCGTCAGCCCCGGTGACGGCAGGGTGGTCAGCATCGCCGCCGCGCCTCCCCCGGAAGAGATAGGGATGGGCCCCGAACCGCGCCCGCGCATCGGCATCTTCCTCAGCACGTTCGACGTGCACGTCAACCGCGTCCCAGCCGACGGGGTCGTCAAGACCCTGGCCTATCGTCCGGGCCGGTTCATCAATGCCTCGCTCGATAAGGCCAGCGAGGCCAACGAGCGCATGGCCGTGCGGCTGGTCCTGGCCGACGGGCGGGATTTGGCGTTTGTTCAAGTTGCAGGGCTGATCGCGCGACGGATTTTGTGTACTCTTGCCGAAGGACAGACGGTTCGTTCTGGCGAGCGTTACGGCATGATCCGATTCGGCAGCCGCGTCGATCTGTATCTCCCGACTGGCGTAGCGCCGCTCGTCGTCGTGGGCCAGCGCGTGATTGGCGGCGAAACCGTGCTTGCCGATCTCACTTCCGGCGAGCCGGCGCGCACCGGCGAGGTGCGCCGACGTGCTTAGCCGCCGCCCGGTAAGGCTTCGGATGCGCGGCTCGCGGCTGCGGCGGCCGGCCATCAATCGGATCGTTCCCAATGTACTGACCGTGCTGGCCTTGTGCGCCGGCCTGACGGCCATTCGATTCGGTTTGGAAGAGCGCTGGGAGTTCGGCGTCTTCGCCGTGCTCATTGCGGGCATCCTCGACGGGCTCGACGGAAGGCTGGCGCGGTTGCTTGGCGGAACGAGCAAATTCGGCGCCGAACTCGATTCGCTTTCGGACTTTGTCAGTTTCGGAGTGGCGCCGGCGGTGTTGCTGTATCTGTGGACGATGCACGCCGCCGGTGGCCTCGGCTGGGCGCTGGTTCTGCTGTTTGCCGTGTGTTGCGCCCTGCGCCTCGCGCGGTTTAACACCCGACTCGGCGATCCTGCGCCGCCGCCCTGGGCGGCGGGTTTTTTCACCGGCGTTCCGGCGCCGGCCGCCGCCGCGCTTGTCCTCTTGCCGATGATGATCAGCTTTCAATTCGGCGGCGATATGGCGTCGGGCGCACTTTTCACCGGCGGAGTCGTCTGCAGCGTCGCGGTTCTCATGATCAGCCAAATCCCGACCTACTCCATGAAGCAGGTTCGGATTCCGCATCGTTACATGGTGCCGGTTCTGCTCGTTGCCGGCGCCTTCGCCGCCGCGGTCGTCAGCGCGCCGTGGCTGACATTGCTCATCATCAACACCGCCTATTTGGCGAGTATTCCCTTCAGCGTTCGCGCCCATGCCCGGTTCAAACGCATGGCCGATCCGGCGCTGCCTCCCGCCCAGCAGCAAGCGGAGCTGCCGTCGTCATAGAATCGACAGCGGCACGTCAGGATTGGATCGGACCGTCAGGTTCATAACGTCCCTTCGGGTCTTCGATCTCGACCACCCACAGGTCGCGGTCCCGGGATATCTCACGGGCGATGTAGGCCTCGGCCGATTCTCCGTCGACTACGGTCCGCCCCGCTACGACCATCCACCCGGGCAGTTCGGTGGCCCGCTTCAGCAAAAGCGAACGATCGCGGTCGCGAAACAGCCGCAGCAGCACCGCGCCCGCGTCGGGATCGCCGCGGCGCCGGATCGCAATCGGCATGAAGTTGATGTCGCAGAGCCGAACCTGACTCTGAACCCACACCTCGGTCTTGAGGCGCGGCTCCGTCACGCCGGAGACGCGAGGGGGAGGCCGATCAGCGCCAAGGAGGACCGGCGTCGCTGGCCTGTTGGATTTCGTTCGAGCGCGATCGTTTGTCCCCCGCGAACGGTCGGCACGATTGGTCCCTCGCTGAATGGCACGGCAACATTGTGACGAGTCGGCAACATATCAAAATCGACGAGAGGCGGGGTTCGAGAAACACGGTCGCGGAGCCGAAGGTCACGGTGTTTTCCCGCGATCGCGTGAGATAGTCTAATCGGATGGCGAGATTCCACCTAGCCCAAGGAGAGGCCGGCCGACGGCCGTCGCGGCTTCTTCGGTTGACCGCCGGTATTCTGCTTTGGATGGCGGTCGCGAAGCCTGCCGCCGCGCAGACGATCGCGGCTGACCAGGCCCTGATAGTGGCGGCCACTCGCGGCGACGCCAAGGAAATTACCCGGCTCATCGCCGGCGGCGCCGACGTGAACGCCCGCGATGGCGGCGGCCGGACCGCGTTGTTGGCCGCGACCCAGGGCAATCATGTGGACGCTGCACGCGTCCTGATCGCGGCAAGGGCGGATGTGAATGCCAAGGACAACATCCAGGACAGCCCCTATCTCTTGGCTGGAGCCTCGGGATACATTGAGATCTTGCGCTTGACCCTTGCCAACGGCGCCAACCTCGCAAGCGTCAATCGTTATGGCGGAACCGCTCTGATACCCGCCGCGCATTACGGACATGTCGAGACGGTACGCGAGCTGCTCGCCACTTCGATAAACATCGACCATATCAACAACCTTGGCTGGACCGCGTTGTTGGAAGCAATCATCCTGGGAGATGGCGGGGCGCGTCACACCGAGATCGTCCGGCTTCTGGTCGAGGCCGGCGCCTCGGTCAATCTCGTTGATCGCGACGGCAAGACGCCGCTCGCCCATGCTCGAAGCCGGCGGCAGGGCGAGATCGTCGGTGTCCTCTCAGCGGCCGGAGCGATGCCCTAAACACATGAAAAGCGAAAGCTTTGTCGTCCGCGCTTTTTTCCACGAGCCCACCAACACGGTCAGCTACCTGATTTGGGATCGAGCGACGATGCGGGGCGCAATCCTAGATCCGGTGCTGGATTTCGATCACCGTTCCGGTGATGCGTCGACGGTTTCCGCCGACCGGATTCTGACGGCCGCAAAGGCAGAGGGGGTGACGATCGAATGGGTGCTGGAGACTCACGCCCATGCCGATCATTTGTCGTCAGCACCGTATTTGAAGCGGAAGACGGGCGCCTCGATCGGCATCGGCGAGCACATCAAGGAAGTGCAGAGAATTTTTCGGGCGGTATTCAACCTCACCGATGTTTCGGGCGACGGGTCCGAATTCGACAGACTTTTCAAGGACGGTGAGCGCTTCCGGGTCGGCGACACCGAGGTCGAAGTGCTCTACGTGCCCGGACACACCCCGGGCGACGTGGCCTATCGGATCGGCGACGTGGTTTTTGTCGGCGACACACTCTTCATGCCCGACTACGGGACCGCACGCGCGGATTTCCTCGGCGGCGACGCTCGCATGCTCTATGCCTCCGCGCATCGGCTGCTGGCGCTGCCCGACCACACCCGCCTGTTCATGTGTCACGACTACAAGGCTCCGGGCCGCGACTACTACGCCTGGGAGACGACCGTGGCGGCGGAAAAAAAGAACGTTCATCTGCTCGGACGCAACGCGGACGAATTCGTGGCCTGGCGCAAGGTTCGCGACGCCGAACTCGGGGCGCCGCTCCTGTTGCTGCCATCGATCCAGACGAACATTCGGGCGGGGAGATTTCCGGAACCCGAGTCCAACGGCGTTCGGTACTTGAAGCTTCCCGTCAACATGGTCGAGGGTGATCCGCAGCCCTGACGAGCAAATTGGCTGGGGGACGTGGATTCGAACCACGACACCTGGATCCAGAGTCCAGAGTTCTACCGTTAAACTATCCCCCAGCGGGGCCGCGCCGGATCGGGCTTTTAACATAGGCGAACTTTGTTGAATAGTTTGGCCGCAGCCCGCAGCGATG
>SHVT01000056.1 GCA_009694125.1 Rhodospirillaceae bacterium
ATAGACCACGTCGCCGGTCGCGGCGATCGCCGCCCGCAGTCGCGCCAGTTCCTCTTGAGCCTCGTTCATCTCCCGGCTTTCCGCGCGACCGTTGGCACGAATCCGCCCGATATGGCGGTCGTACCCTAGCCATCCACGGTTAAAGAAGAGCTAATGTGGAACTTCCGAAGACAGCGATCTTAGATTGCGGACACGCGATCCGCAGGCGCGCCCGATGGTCAGGCGGTAGCTTTTATCGTCCGGCCAAGGATACCGACGATCTGATCGATTTGAGGACGGCTGACGATGAGCGGTGGCGAAAGCGCGATGATGTCTCCGGTCGCACGGACAAGAAGGCCGGTCTCGAAACATCCAACGAGCACGTCATAAGCGCGTGTGGTCGGCTTGCCGGCTCGGGGTTCGAGTTCGACCGCCGCGACCAGGCCGAGATTGCGGATGTCGATGACGTTGGGAAGTCCCCTCAGCGAATGAACCGCGTCTTCCCAATAGGGGGCGAGATCGGCGGCCCGCTGGAACAACCCTTCCTGAGCGTAGAGGTTGAGCGTCGCCAATCCTGCCGCGCAGGCGAGCGCGTGGGCGGAGTAGGTGTAGCCATGGAACAGCTCGACCATGTGTTCCGGGCCAGTCATCAACGCGTCGTAGATGCCCTTGCGCGCGAAAACGGCGCCCATCGGCACCGCGGCGTTGGTCAACCCCTTGGCCACCGTCATCAGGTCCGGTTGAATCGCGAAGCGATCGGCGGCGAAGGCCGTGCCGAGACGACCGAACCCGGTAATCACCTCGTCGAAGATCAACAGGATTCCATGTTTGTCGCAAATCTGACGCAGGCGCTCGAGATAACCCTTAGGCGGGATCAACACCCCCGTCGATCCGGCGACCGGCTCGACGATCACGGCCGCGATGGTCGAGGGGTCGTGCAGGGCGACCAGCCTTTCCAAAATGTCCGCGAGTTCCACGCCGTTGGCCGGTTGTCCCCGGCTGAAGGCATTGCGCGCTAGATCATGGGTGTGGGGCAGATGGTCCACGCCCGCCAACCCGACGCCGAACTGCCGGCGATTGAGCCCAATCCCGCCCACGGCCATGCCGCCGAAGCCAACGCCATGATAGGCGCGCTCGCGTCCGATGAAGCGCTGCCGGCCCGATTCGCCGCGGGCGCGATGATAGGCCAGGGCGATCTTCATGGCGGTGTCGACCGCCTCGGACCCGGAATTGACGAAAAAAGTGTGGTTCAAGTCGCCGGGAAGTATCGCGGCGAGCCGGGCCGCGAGTTCAAAACCGCCCGGATGGCCCATCTGAAAGGTCGGCGAGAAATCCATGCGCGCCGCCTGCGCCGCGATGGCCGCGGCAATCGGCTCCCGGCAATGGCCGGCGTTCACGCACCACATGCCGGCGGTGCCGTCGAGAATCGACCGGCCATCGGCGGCGGTGTAGTGCATGTCCTTGGCCGCCACCAGGATGCGGGGGCGTGCCTTGAACTGGCGGTTGGCCGTAAACGGCATCCACCACGCGTCCAGATTGTTGGTTGCGGCGTCCGCGGCGCGCGCGGGAGCTGCCGGCGACATGGCTTGGTTACTCCCCTGATTGGCGAAAACTCTAATCCTCGCGGAGCGCCCAAACAAGCCGATCACGGGTTCGGCCGCGTTTACCTTCGATTAAGGGGTCATAGGCGACAATGCGGTCGACACCAATGAAGCCGGTAAAGCCGGCACCCCAATCGGGTCGGGGTAGGGTGAAGAAGGACCGGGACCGGCGTGCAACTCCAACTCATCACCTCCGCCGCGCTTCCACCGCCGGATTTCAACCGGTTCGGCGAGACCGACTCCGCGGTCGATTCATTTCCAAACCAGGAATTCCTGCGGCCGGAACGTCGCCGCATCCTCGACGAGGATGCCCCGCGGCGGCCGGTGGATCGCCGCTCAGCTTGGGCCGAGGCTTATGCCGGCTATCGCGGCGACGCCAATCGTCAGAGCCGATCGGTCGCTCCCTATTTTCGGCCGACACGTTCCTTCACGACTGTAGGCTTCGCCGCTCAGACGATCGCTCAAGAGAATCTGTCGGCCGGTGCCCATTACGAGCCCTTCGGCGCCGCCATCAACGCCTATTCCAAACTGGCGCACCGCGCCGAAAACGCCGCGGCCGGATCGGTCATCGACTTCGCCGCCTAACCGATGCCCCGGCGGGAGCCGCTGCCGAATCAATCTAAGACATTGATATAAATTATGAAAAAGTCGTCTAGGTCCGATATGACGGCGTATCGGTATGTGACGCTCACAAACGTCACATCGTCACCCCAAATAGGGGGGTGTAAGGGGGGAATGTGACGGATGTGACGATGTGACGATGTGACAGGCCCAGCGGCAGGCTAGGGGTGTCAAATCTGTCCGGGATAGCCTGGCTCGACGGCGCAGGCGCGCCGCGTCGCGGCGTCTTCCGAACTACGGGATTACTTAATTGACGGGCCTTAGCGCTCGCGAGGGGATTTGGCGCGATAGGCGGCGGCGATGGTGTGGATCGCTTGTTCCTGCCGCTTCCGGTTCGTCGGCGTCCAGGCGGGTTTCGGCGTTCCCGCCGGCGACCTTCCGCCCAGGGCCATCCGCACGACTTCGGCCATGTCGACGCCCGGCGACTCGGTTGCCGGCGATAACTTTTGCTGACGCGCGCGCCCGTTGGGCGGCGGCGCGTTGGATGGCAAGCGCGCACAGGCTACCGAGAAACGGCTGCAACAGAGCGGTCTGTAGATCGAGATCGTCCTTGGCCCAATCGCGCAACAGCTTGGCCGCGCGGCGGTGATCGCCGCCGCCGTTGGAAAGCGCCTCTTCGGCCTTGCTCATGCAGTAATCGTCGACCATGCGAGCCTCCTTGAACCTTGTCGTCGCCGAGATTACGCGCTCATTGGTTAACGAATTGTAACACGGACGATTCTTCAATGGGCGGCTATCGGCGGTACCTCAACGCATTATAATGCCTGGGGTCACTCACGTTGAAAGCCTGTCCGATGCGCCGCCTGTTTGTTTGCATTGTGCTGGTGCTCGCCGCAACCGCAGCCTTTGCCCAAACCGATCCGCCCTCGGCCAGGATATCCGACATCGACCGGGCGGCCATCCGGCCGAAGATCGAAAAACAACTCGACGCGTTCTCCCGAGACGACGCGGCTGCTGCTTTTGCTCTCAATTCCTCGAAAATCCGCGGGATGTTTCGCACGCCCGAACGGTTCATGAGCATGGTTCTGGGGTCTTACGCCGCCCTCTATCGACCCAAAGAGGTGACCTTTCGCGACATCGTGGATTTGAATGGCATCGTCGCCCAACGCGTTTACGTCCGCGGTCGCGACGGCGTTCCCGTTATTGCCGTCTATCCAATGGAACAGGGGATCGATGGCGAGTGGCGGATCGATGGCTGCATGTTGTGGCCGGTTCCGGAATCGGCCGTCTGAAGCCGCGCCGGCTACGTCGCCATCGCGTGGCCCATGCCGGCTCTGACCATTTCCTGGATGACGTTGCACGATCAGGCCAGCGCACTCGCCGGACTGCTGGCGCGGCTGGGTCCGTGGCGGGGAATCGTCGCGGTGTCGCGGGGCGGGCTTGTGCCGGCGGCGATCGTGGCCCGGCTGCTCGACATTCGGCTGGTCGAGGCGGTCGCAATCGCCAGTTATGACGACCGCGTGCGCGGCGATGTGCGGGTTTTGAACGCGACCCCGCGCGACGCCCCCGGCTGGTTGATCATCGACGATCTGGCCGACACCGGCGCCACGGCTCGCGCCATGCGGTCGCTGAGGCCCCAGGCCCACTACGCGGTGCTGTACGCAAAACCTCTCGGACAGCCCTTCGTCGATATGTTTGTCTCTTCGGTCGCGCAGGACGTGTGGATCGAGTTTCCCTGGGATCGGGTGCCGCAGATCGTCAAATAAGGTGACAGGCCGCGCGGCGTCCAGGCGCGATAGGCCGCAAATCCGGCACGTCGATTCGGCAGCGGGCTTCGGCTCGCGGGCATCGGGGGGCGAAGGAGCAGCCGGTTGTCGCCGCCGGCGCCGGCTCGGGAATGCGATGTCGCCGCCGGTCCGGCCTTCGCGGATCGGGCGCCGCCTCCACCAATGCCTGTGTATAGGGATGGGTGGGCGCGGCGAATAATTCCCTGGCCGGACCCAACTCAACGAACTTGCCCAGATACATAACGGCCACGTCCGCGGCCACGTGTTCAATCACGGACAAATTATGGCTGATGAGCAAATAGGTGACGTTGCGGCTGTCGCCGAGATCGCGCAGCAGGTTCAGCACCTGGGCCTGAACGGAGACATCAAGGGCCGATACCGGTTCGTCGGCCACGATCAGGGCCGGTTCCGTGATCAGGGCGCGGGCGATCGCCAGGCGTTGGCGCTGGCCGCCTGAAAATTCGTGCGGGTAACGCTCGCCGTCATCGGGGTGAAGACCGACCGCCGCGAACATCGCCGCGACGCGATCTTTCCGTTCGGCCCCACCCATGCCCGGAGCGGCCACGTCCAAAGGCTCGCCGACGATCCGTTTGGCCTTGTGGCGCGGGTCGAGTGAGCCCTGTGGGTCCTGAAATACGATCTGAAAATTGCGGCGAAGTCGCCGCAGGGCCTGCGCGCTCAGGGAAAACAGGTCGTTTCCCATGAACATCACCCTTCCCGAGGTAGGCCAATCGAGCGCCATGACCAGCCGCGCGAGGGTCGATTTCCCGCAGCCCGATTCACCGACGATGCCAAAGCTGCGGCCATGCCGGATGCTAAAATCCACGCCATCGACGGCGCGAACCGCCTTCCGTTCGGCGAAGACAGCGCCGCGCTGCGGATAATGCCGAACCAGATCGATGACCTCGACCAGCGGGTCAAGCTTTCCGATTTGCGTCTCGCTCATGGCGGGCTCGGGAAGTGGCAGAGGGCGAAATGATTTTCCGCCACCGCAATTCTTGGGGGCCGGGACGTTTCGCAGACCGAGGTTCCAATCGGGCACCGGTCGCGAAAGGCGCAGCCGCGGGGCAGTGCCCTGGGATCGGGGACAAAGCCAGAAATCGCGGCAAGTCGGGCCCTTTCGCCGCCACGCGCACGCGGAAGGGCGCCAAAAAGCGCCTGGGAATAAGGATGGGCCCGCGATTGAAAAAACGCCGCCGCCGATGCGCTTTCGACGATTTCCCCGGCATACATGACAAGGACGCGCTCGCAGGCCTCGCCAATGACTCCAAGATCATGGGAGATGAGAATCAGTGCCATCCCCAATTCCGCGACAAGATCGGCCAACAGGTCGAGAATCTGCGCCTGCACGGTGACGTCGAGGGCGCTGGTCGGCTCATCGGCGATCAGCAAGGCCGGATTGCAGGCGAGCGCCATCGCGATGAGCACCCGCTGCCGTTGGCCGCCGGACAGCTCATGCGGGAAGGAATCAAGTCGCTTGTGGCGTTGTGGGATTCCCACCCGGTCGAGCAATCGCTCGGCTTCGGCGAGGGATGAATGCCGGGTCATGCCACGGTGAAGCGCCAGCCCCTCCGCGACTTGGCGGCCGATCGGCTGCAACGGGTTCAGCGCCGACGCCGGCTCCTGGAAGATCATGGCGATACGGTTTCCGCGCAGCCGGCACCACGCGGCCTCGTCGAGACCGAGAAGATCGTTGCCGTCGAACTCGATGCGGCCGGTGGTCGCGGCGGCGTCCGGCAGCAGCCCCATCAAGGCCAACGCGGTCATCGTCTTGCCGCAGCCGGATTCACCGACGATGCCCAGCGTGCTGCCGCGCTCGAGCGTGAATCCGACGTCGCGCAGGATATGGGCGTTGCCGGACGGCGCGGCGATGGCGACGTTCAGGGACTCCACGCGCAGCAACGGCACCTAACGCATCCGTGCCAGCTTCGGATCGACGAGGTCGCGCAAACCGTCGCCCAACAGATTGAAGGCCAACACCGAAACGGCGATGGCAAATCCGGGAAACAGGGCGAGAAGCGGCGCCGCCCGCATGAAGGTCTGCGCCTCGTTTAACATCCGCCCCCAGCTGGGATTGGGCGGTTGCGTACCGAAGCCGAGATAGGACAATCCGGCTTCGGCAAGAATGGCGAGGGCGAATTGAAGGCTCGCCTGTACGATGAGCAGCCCGGCGACATTGGGCAGCACGTGTTCGACGGTAATGCTGAGGCCGCCCTTGCCCGCCGCGCGGGCCGCCAGGATGTAGTCACGGCCCCATATCTGCAACGCGGCGCCGCGCGTCACCCTGGCGAATACGGGAATATTAAAGATGCCAATGGCGAGGACGGCGTTGATGGCGCCGGGTCCAAGAACCGCCGTGATCAAGATGGCGGACAACAAGGCGGGAAAGGCGAAGGTGAAATCGGCGAGCCGCATGATGACGTCGCTGAACCATCCGCCCGACGCAGCGGCCGCGGCGCCCAGGCCGACGCCAAGGACAAGGCCGACAAACACCGCGGTCAGGGCGATCGCGAGTGAGTTGCGGCCGCCGACGATCAACATCGAGGCGACATCGCGTCCAAAGGGATCGGTCCCCAGCCAATGCGCCAGCGACGGCCCTTGCAGGCGGCTGGGTATGTCGATGTCCGCGGGTGGGTAAGGGGTCCACACCAGGGACAGCAGGGAGGTCGCGACCAGAACCAAGACCAGGCCAATCCCGGTGGCCAGGCCGGCACGCCCGCGCGCGAGGCCTTGTGAGGCCATCAGCGGCCCGTCCTCAATCGTGGGTCCACCGCGGCGTAAAGCAGATCGACGATGAAATTGACAATCACGACCGTGGCGGCGAGCAACAAGACGACGTTCTTGACGACGATGAGATCGCGCTGACTGACGGCCTGAAAAACCAGCCTGCCCAATCCCGGCAGATAAAACACGTTCTCCACGATCACGGCGCCGGCCAGGAGAAACGAAAATTGCAACCCCATGATCGTAAGAACCGGGATCAGGGCGTTGCGTAGGGCATGACGCCAAAGGGCGGCGTCGCGACTGAGCCCCTTGGCGCGCGCGGTGCGGACAAAATCCTCGCCCATCATGTCGAGAACCGCCGAGCGCGTAACCCGGGCCAGGATCGCGGCCTGGGGCAAAGCGAGGGCAATCGCGGGTAACACGAGCGCCTTGAATGCGGCACCGGGCGAATCCGACCAACCCGGGAATCCGCCGGCGGAAAACCAGCCGAGCTGCACTGCAAAAACCAGCACCAGGAGCAGCGCAAGCCAGAAATTCGGGATCGCCATGCCCATTTGCGCGAACGCCATGATCGCGCTGTCGCCCCAACGGCGGTGGCGGGCTGCGGCGAAAACGCCCAGCGGGATGGCGAGAGCCGTCGACAGGGAAATGGCGAGAACCGTCAGCGGCAAGGTGACCGCCAGCCTTTGGACCACCAGCTCGCCAACCGGCACCCGGTAGGTGTAGCTCAAGCCGAGATCGCCGCGGACAAGCCCCGCGACCCAAGCCAGATAACGTTGGGGCGCCGGTTGATCCAATCCCATTTCGGCGCGCAACAAGGCCAGGGTCTGGGGCTGTGCCTCCGTGCCCAGCATGACCAAGGCGGGGTCGCCGGGCAGTACCTCCAGGACCACGAAGACGACCAGCGAGGCCGCCGCCAGTGTCGCCGCCAGCCCGAGGACCCTCCGCAGGACGAAGGCGATCATGCCGGCGGCGGAAAGTTCGCCCGGCTTATTTTCGCCAACTGACCTCGGTTACGTCGTTCGCCGGCAGCGGCACGTTCTGCCAGAGGCCGATGACATCGGCGTTGGCGACGGTGATCCGCGGCAATTGGAAAAGGAAGACATTAACGCTGTCCTCGGCGAGCAGGGTCTGCGCCTCTTTGTAGAGACGATTCTGCGCGGCCGGGTCCGTGGCGCGGTCGATGGCGGACATGACCTCCTTAAAGTGCGGATTCCTGTAGCCGAAATAATAGTCGTCGACGGCGTATTTATCGATGTCCATGGGTTCGACATGGGAGATGATGGTCATGTCGAACTGTTTGTTCTGAAAGACATTGTCGAGCCATTGCGCCCATTCCACCGGCTCGATCGATACCTGGATGCCCACTTTGGAAAGCTGGGCCGCGACGATTTCGCCGCCCCGGCGGGCATAAGGCGGCGGCGGCAATCGCAGCGTCGCCTTGAGACCGTTGGGGTATCCGGCTTCGGCCAGGAGCGCCTTGGCCTTCGCCGGATCATAGGGATAACGGCCGGTGAGATCGACATAAGCGGGATGCCCCGGCGAAAAATGACTGCCGATGGGCGTGCCGTAACCCGACATGGCGCCCTCGATGATGGCTTTGCGGTCGATGGCGTGGGCCAGAGCCTGCCGGACGCGCACGTCGTTGAAGGGCGGCTTTCGGTTGTTGAGGGCAAGGATGGTTTCACCTTCGGTTGCCCCGACCGTGACGCTGAACCGCTTGTCGGTCTTGAATTGGGCGACGGCCTCGGGTGCGGCAAAAAGCGGGACGGCATCGACGTCGCGGGCCAGCAGGGCCGAGATTTGCGCCTGGGCATCGGGAATGAAGCGAAAGGTCACCTTGCGCAGCGCAACGGCATCCTTGCGCCAGTAACCGTCGAAGCGGCTCAATTCAACGCGGTCGCCCTTCACCCAACGGTCGAATTTGAAGGGTCCGGTTCCGATCGGATTTGTGGAATTGTGGGCCGCGGTTTCGGGGGCGACAATCACGGCGTCGCCCCAACCTAGGCCATAAAGGAAATTTCCCGCGGGCCTTTTCAGCGTCACGACAACCGCATACCGATCCGGTGTCTCGATCCGGGCGATGGGAGCGAAGATCCATTTCTGCGCGTTCCGGCTATCCGGCGCCATCGCTCGCTCCAGCGAGAATTTCACATCCGCGGAGTCGAACTCGGTGCCGTCATGAAAGCGGACGCCTTGCCGAAGTTTGAACGTGTAAATCAGACCGTCGGCCGAAACCGTCCAGGATTCGGCGAGCGCGGGCTTAACTTCGGCGTTGCGGTCGATCCGAGCCAAACCCTCGAACAGGTTGCCATAGGTGATTTCGCGGATCGCCGCGGCCGGGCCTACCGTCGGATCGAGGCCGGGGGCCGGTTCCAGCGTCATCGCCAGCGTCAAGGTGTCGTGCTGCGCCTCAACCGCCGCTGTGGACAGGGCGAGAATGGCGAACGAAGCGAAAGCGATAAACGCTTTTCTCATATTGTCCTCCAAGGACCTTGCTCAACCGCCATCTTAGCGCGACATGGGGGCGGCGTTATAGGCCGCCATGGCGCCCAGACTTTCCGCGGCGAAAACGCCGCGTGCGATCGCGCGCGAGACGCAGTCGGCGGCGAGCGATCCGATGCGCGTCAATTCCATGGAACCGTCAAGGGGCCTTTGCGCGGTCGACAAGGCAAAGACGACGTCCCCGTCGAATGGCGTGTGAACCGGGCGGATGGCGCGGGCGAAACCATCCTGGGCCATCATCGCCATGCGCATGGCTTGGGGGCGCGACAGCGCGACATTCGTGGCGACCACTCCCAGGGCGGTATTGGCCCCGGCTGCGGCTCCGGTGGTGGGTTTCTCGATCGGGGGATCGAGGTCGAAGGAACGATCGCGCGCCGGTGGGGTAAGGCCGCCAAATTCGCCATCCTGTTCAAATGGCCAAGCCCAAAAACATCGGGAGCCTGGAATGGTGACGCTGCCGAAACAATTAACGGCGACCACGGCGCCGACCTCGATGCCGTCATCGGTGACGGCGGACGCGCTGCCAAGCCCACCCTTCAATCCGCCCGCACAGGCGCCGAACCCGGCCCCGGCATTACCCAAGGCGAAATCGCCGCCGCGCGCGGATTGCGCGGCCTGACGGCCAAGTCCTCGATAGGGTGGCGTGTCACCCCAATCCTTATCCCCGCCATTGAGCAGATCGAACAATATCGCGGCCGGCACGATGGGAACGACCGCGGAGCCAACCTTGAAGCCGCGGCGGCGTTCGGCCAGCCAGGCCATCGCGCCGCCGGCGGCGTCGAGGCCAAAGGCCGATCCGCCGCTGAGGACGATCGCGTCGATGTGGTCGACCAATCCCGTGGGTCCAAGTGTGTCGGTCTCGCGTGTGCCGGGGGCGCCGCCGCGGACATCGACCGCGGCCACCGCGCGCGCGTCCGGCAGGATCACGGTCACGCCCGACCATGCCGAGCGGTCCTCGGCATTGCCAACGGCAATGCCACCGACATCGGTGATCAGATTGGCGCGACCGGGGAGCACCTTCCGCGTCGTCGCCCCGGCGGCCGGCGCGGCGATTGTCGGGGGATCGATTGTCAAACGCATCGCGGTCGAGGCTAGTCGCTGATCCCCCCCGGGTCAACGTGCTGCGGTGCACAAATCGCTGTGGAGGCCATATTTTCAAGCATGGACAGCGGCGGGCGCACCTTGCCGTGTTTCGACCACCTTTTCGGCCAGGCGGCCGGTGAGTTCGGCCAGATGGTCGAACTTCCATTCGAACGTGCCGACGCCGAGCGTTAGCGAACGCAACTCGATGATCAGGTCGTGCATCTCCGATTGCGGGAGCGTGCCGGAAACCTCGTCCCAACTCTTCCAGCCGGTCTTTGCATCGAACCCAAGGATGTGGCCGCGGCGTTGACTCAGGAGACGTTGCACCTTCGAGGTGAAGTGGGTGGGCACCGAAATTTTCACTTGGAATATCGGTTCGAGCAGCACCGGATCGCATTTCGGCATGCCCTCGCTCATGGCGATGCGGGCGGCGGTCTTGAAGGCCATTTCCGAGCTGTCGACCGCATGGTAGGAGCCGTCGGTGAGCGCCACCCCAACATCGACGACGGTGAAGCCGAGCGGTCCGCGCTTTAAATAGTCGATGATTCCCTCCTCGACGCCGGGAATGAAATTTCGGGGAATCGCGCCGCCCACGATCTTGTCTTCAAACATGAAGCCGGCGCCCCGCGGCCGCGGTTTGATGTCGATGTGGACATCGCCAAATTGGCCGTGGCCGCCGGTTTGCCGTTTGTGACGCCCGTGCTGGGACACACTCTTGCGGATGGTTTCCTTATAAGGGACCTGCGGCCGCTTCGCGGTCACCGGCATGTTGTACCGCAGGCGTAATTTATCCGCCGCGATTTGCAGGTGAATCTCGCCCTGGCCCCACAGCAACAATTCGCCGGTGTCCGGGTTCATTTCGTAGGACAGCGACGGGTCCTCTTCCACCAGCCGATGGAGTGCCGCGGAAAGTTTGACCTCGTCGTTGCGCTTCTCGGCCGCGATCGACAGGGCAAAAAGCGACGGCGGCCGTTGCGGCCAGGGCGCCAGTCCGGCGGGAATCGTGCCCGACGGCGTGAGTGTATCGCCGACGCTGATGCCTTCGGTGCGGCCAAAGGCGACGACCTCGCCGGCCTCGGCCTTGGCGACCTTCGTTTGCTGAAGGCCAAGCAGGCGAAACATCCCGCCGACACGGATTCCATTCACGGTTGCTCCATCGGCGAAGGAACCGCGCCAGACCCTGACCAGGGAGAGTTTCCCGACATGGGGTACGTTCAGAGTCTTGAACACCTGGGCCAGCGGTTCGCCTTGGTTGGGGATGCCGCGCCGCGCCGCCGTCTCCGATGGTTCCGGAACTTCGTGGCGCAGCGCCTTGAGCAATCTTCGGCTGCCATTGTCGCGTTCGGCCGAACCGAGGAACACGGGCACGATACGGTCGGCGCGCATGTTCTTCGTCAGATGTTTGTAGATGTCCTCTTTCGAGGGAACGGTGTCTTGAAGAAGCTGTTCGAGCAGGCTGTCATCGAAATCGGCAAGGGTTTCCAGCAATCCCGCTCGCGCTTCCTGTTTGCGGTCCTTGACGGTGGTGGGTATCGGAATGAGATCGGAGGGTTGCCCCGGCCGATATTGATAGGCGCGCTCGCTGACCAGATCGACGTAGCCGGTCACGACGTCGTCGTCCCCGCGGATGGGCACCTGGCGGAGCACCAGCGGCCGTTCCGATACCGATTGCAGCGCCTCCAGCACATCGCGGATGCGCGGAGCCTCGGTATCGATGCGATTGACGAAGACGAAATGCGGTATGTTGTTGTCGTCGAGAAATTTCAATATGGGCGCGACCGTCAAGGCACGTTCCACGGTCGGCTCGCAGACCACGATGGCGACATCGGCGACCATCAAGGCGTTGTGCGTCTCGTGAACGATTTCGATCGATCCCGGACAGTCGATGAAGGTCCAGGCATCGCCGAGATATTGAGCCGAGGCAACGTTGACCTCGATGCTCATCTGCCGGCTACGGGCCTCCGCCGAGGCATCGCCGACGGTGCTGCTTTCCTTGACCGAACCTTTGCGTGTGATGGCGCCGGTGGCCACCAGCAAGCTTTCGAGCAGCGTCGTCTTGCCGACGAGGTATGGCCCAACGAGAGCGGCCACGCGTGGAGCTGAACCCGGTTTTCCGGTCATCCTGCGCCTCCCCTTTCCCGTCCCTGCGACCATCGGCTCAAGGCCGATGGTTATTTGTAGCGTCTATGCTTCTCCCGGGGGCAAGAGGATGCAAGGAAAAACCGATTGCCCCGGTTCACCCTAACGCAGCGCCTCGCAGGCGCGTTGAATGCGGCCGCACGCTTCCTTGAGCGCCGCCGTCGATGTGGCGTAGGAAATGCGAAAATAGGGCGACAGGCCGAAGGCTTCCCCCTGAACCACGGCAACGCCCACGGATTCCAGGAGGTAGGTCACGAAATCGGTATCGGTCTTGATGACCTTGCCGTCGGGCGTCTTTTTGCCGATAGCGCCGGCGCAGGAGGGATAGACGTAAAACGCACCCTCGGGTTTGGGGCATTGAAGGCCCTTGGCCCGGTTGAGCATGTCCACCACCAGGTCGCGCCGTTCCTTGAAGACGGCGTTGCGTTCGGCGATGAAAGTCTGCGGCCCGGATAGCGCCTCGACCGCCGCGGCCTGGCTGATCGAACTGGGGTTGGAGGTGCTCTGCGACTGCACGACGGCCATGGCCTTGATCAATTCCACCGGTCCGGCGGCATAACCGATACGCCATCCCGTCATGGCATAGGCCTTCGACACGCCGTTGACGGTCAACGTACGGTCGTACAGGCCCGGCTCGACCTGGGCCGGCGTCGCGAAGGCGAAGCCGTCGTAAACGAGGTGCTCATACATGTCGTCGGTCATCACCCAGACATGTTTGTGGCGCGTCAACACGTCGGTCAGGGCCTTCAACTCGGCGCGGGTATAGGCAGCGCCGGTCGGATTGGACGGCGAGTTGAGGATCAGCCATTTCGTCCGGGGTGTGATCGCCGCTTCCAGGTCCTCGGCGCGCAGCTTGAAGCCGTTGTTTTGCGGGCAAGTGACGAACACCGGCGTGCCTTCGGCCAACAGGGTCATGTCCGGGTAGGACACCCAATAGGGCGCCGGGATGATGACTTCATCGCCGGGGTCGAGGGTGGCGACCAGGGCGTTGTACAGAACCTGCTTGCCGCCGGTCCCGACCGTGATCTGGTTCGGCTTATAGTCGAGCCCGTTCTCGCGCTTGAACTTGGCGCAGATCGCTTGTTTGAGGGC
>SHVT01000057.1 GCA_009694125.1 Rhodospirillaceae bacterium
CGGCGCACGCCGCAGGCGCGCGGGCTGGTCGAAGAAAGCCTGATGCTGACCGGCGACGAAAACATCGTCGACATCCAATTCGTCGTGTTGTGGACGATCAAGGACGCCAGCAATTTCCTGTTCCGCATCTCCTCGCCGGAGCAGACGGTTAAGGCCGTGGCGGAAAGCGCCATGCGCGAAATCGTCGGTCAAACCCCGGTCCAGCTCGTTTTGTCCGAACGCCGCGCCGAAATCGAAGCGAGCACGCAGAAGCTGCTCCAGCAGGTGTTGGACACTTATGACAGCGGCGTCCTTGTCACCCAGGTTCAGCTCCAGGGCGTTGATACTCCGCCGCAGGTCGTCGATGCCTATCGCGATGTTCAGCGCGCGCGCGCCGACAAGGAACGGCTCCGCAACGAGGCCGAGGCCTATCGCAACGACATCGTGCCGCGCGCCCGCGGCGAGGTCGCCAAGGTTCTCCAAGAGGCCGAGGCCTATCGGCAAGAGACCATCGCCCGCGCCCAGGGCGATTCCGAACGGTTCATTTCCGTCTACAACGCCTATCGCAACGCCAAGGACGTGACCACGCGCCGCCTCTATCTTGAAACCATGGAAGTGATATTGCGCGGCGTGAACAAGGTCATCATCGACCAGCACCAGGGCGCCCAGGGCGTCGTGCCCTATCTGCCCCTGCCCGAAATTCAGCGGCGCGCCGCGCCGTTGCCCGTACCCGGTTCGGCGGCGCCGCCCGCCTTGGGAGCCAAGCCATGAACCGTACGATCCTGACCGTCACCGGCGTCATTCTCGCCGGTCTGGTTCTTCTGGGGCTGAGTTCGGTGTTCACGGTATATGAAGGCCAGCAGGCGCTGGTCCTTCAATTCGGGCGTCCGGTGAAGGTGGAAACCACGGCCGGGCTCAAGTTCAAGCTGCCGTTCCTTCAGAATGTCGTCTACTACGATCGGCGCCTGCTCGATTTCGACGCCGAGGCCTCGGAAGTCATCGCGCTGGATCAAAAGCGCATGATCGTCGATGCCTTCGTGCGTTACCGCATCATCGACCCGCTCGAATTCTACAAGACCGTGGGCACCGAGGCCATCGTGCGCCAGCGGCTGGGCGCCATTGTCAACTCCAACCTGCGCAACGTGTTGGGCGGCGTGGTGTTTTCAACCGTCCTCACCGACCGGCGGGGCGAGTTGATGCAGACCATCCGCGGCCTCGTGCAGAGAGAATCCGCGCCCTTTGGCATCAACGTCGTCGATCTGCGGATTCGCCGGGCCGACCTGCCGACCGAAAACAGCCAGGCGATTTTCGCGCGGATGCAGAGCGAACGCGAACGCGAAGCCCGCCAGCATCGTGCCGAAGGCGCGGAGGAGGCGCAGCGGATTCGTTCGGAGGCCGAACGCGACCGCACCATCCTGCTCGCCGAGGCGCAGAAAAAGGCGCAAATCCTACGCGGCGAGGGCGATGGCGATTCGGTCAGGATTTTGGCCGATGCGGTCAACCGCGACCCCGAATTCTTCAATTTCTACCGCTCGCTGCAGGCCTATCGTGTCGTGCTTGGCGACGGCAACGCCACCGTCGTGTTGTCGCCCGACAGCGAATTCCTGCGCTATTTCCGCGAACCTTGGGGCGGCAGGGCGGACCGATAGGATCGGCGGCTCCGGAAGCTCGTCGGATGGAAGCAAATACCGCGATGGTCTTAAGGGGCCGGGCGCTCGCCGTGTGGGCGCTCGGCCTTTTCTTTTTCTGCGTGTTCGGTTTTCAGCCGGCGCGGTCGCAGACTCAGGACGATGCCTGGTCGACGACGGTCAAGAACGCGATGGCGTGGGTCCAAGCCAATTCGCCGTATACCGAACTGACCTCGCCGCGCTTTTGGGTCAGTCTGTCGCCGGACGACATGGCGGCCAAAGTGTTGGATCGCAACGTAACCGCCTATTATGTCTGCTCCGAAACCGCGCTCTACTACCGGACGGACTTTGACGTCCGCAATCTCTTTGGCGCGTCCATCCTGATCCACGAACTCGTCCATCATGGGCAATGCATCACCCGGCGCGCGCGCAATTCCTGCGCCTGGGAGCAGGAAGCCTATGCGATCCAGGCGAAATTCCTGCGCAGCTACAAGGCTAGGCAGGACGCAGCGAACGCCGAGCGCCTGGAACGCGTGGCCTCCCAGGTCGAACAAACGGCCAACCAAGCCTGCGAACAGATGCGCGCCCGCTGATGGGCGAAAGGCCGCAAGGCCAATCGCAGGCTGCCTTTTTTGCACCGAAAGCCCTCGTTTTCCAGGAAATCCGCGGCCCAGTGACCGGCATCACTGCGCAAAGCCAGGGATTCCCTTATTTCAACGCACATGTCTGCGCCAGTACAGGCGTGTCGAGGGTTAAGAGGCGGAGCGGAACATGTCGGCATCCAACTCCAAGACGACTCGGAATGGCACCGGGCGTGATGATGTGATCGTCGGCACGGCCGGGCGCGATACCATCAACGGTAAGCGCGGCAACGATGTCATCGATGGCGCCGCCGGCAACGACAAGCTCAATGGCGGAAAGGGCAACGACATCGTTCTGGGCGGTGCCGGAAACGACCGGATTCAGGGCGGCAAAGGCAACGATTGGCTGGACGGCGGCTCCGGCAACGATTCACTCGATGGCGGCAAGGGCGACGACCTGCTCGATGGCGGCGCCGGTAACGATGTGGTCGATGGCGGCGATGGCAATGACCGCGCCGTCTACACTCTCGCCGAGAATGCCGGCTCGCGTGACCGCTACGATGGCGGCAAGGGGTTCGACACGCTCCAGATCAACCTGACCGCCGCCGAATACGCCGCGCGCCGGGCGGAACTCGACGCACTCGCCGATTGGATCGGCGATCACGCCAATCCCAATCGCGACGGCCCCGGCCTCACCACCAGCTTCGGCCTGAATTTGCGCAATTTCGAGGCGCTGGACATCCGCGTCATCGGCCCGGCGAACCACGCGCCCGATGCCATAGCCGATACGGCAAACGTCGGCGAGGACGCCGTTGTCGCGATCGCCGTGCTGGCCAATGACCGCGACCCCGATGGCGGCGATGTCCTGAGCGTCAGCGCGATTGCTACCGCCGCGACACTCGGCCTGGTGTCGATCAACACCCATGGCACCGTCACCTACGCGACCAATGGCGCGTTCAACTATCTGGCGGCCGGCGAGACCGCGACCGACAGCTTCACCTATACGGGCAGCGACGGGCATGGCGGCTTCGACACCGCGACCGTCACGGTATCCGTCACCGGCGTCAACGACGCGCCCGTCGCGGGCGACGACGCCGCGACGGTGGGCGAAGATGCGGCGGTCAGGATCGCCGTGCTCGCCAATGACACCGACGCCGACAGAAGCGACACCCATGTGATCGCCGCCGTCGATACGGCCCGGACACTCGGCCATGTGTCGATCAACACCGATGGCACCGTCACCTACGCGACCAATGGCGCGTTCAACTATCTGGCGGCGGGCGAGACCGCGACCGACAGCTTCACCTATACGGGCAGCGACGGGCATGGCGGCTTCGACACCGCGCTGGTCACGGTATCGGTGACCGGCGTCAACGACGCGCCGGTGGCGGCAGATGACCGGGCGGGGACCGACGAAGACACGACGTTGACCCTCTCGGCGGCGTCCTTGTTGGCCAATGACGAGGATGCCGACACCAGCGACACGCTCGCGGTCGTTGGCGTTGGCGCCGCCGTGAACGGTACGGTCGCGTTTGTCGGCGACGAGATCGTCTTCACCCCCACCGCCAATTTCAGCGGAATCGCCTCTTTCACCTACATCGTTGACGATGGCCAAGGCGGGTTCGACACCGCGACGGTGACCGTCGATGTGGCCGCGGTTGCCGACGCACCCATCATTGCCGCCTCCGCCGCCGGCGGTATCGAGGGCACGACGGTCGCGCTGGCGATCACCGCCATGCTCGCCGACACCGATGGTTCCGAGGCGCTCGGGGATCTCGTCATCGACGGTCTGCCGATCGGCGCGTTGCTGTCGGCCGGAACCGACAACGGCGGCGGATCGTGGACTCTGACGCCGGCGCAACTCAATGGGTTGACGGTGACTTTGCCGTCGGTGGACGCCGACGCCATTCATGCGATCACGGTCACGGGCGCGGCGACCGAGCAGGCCAATGGTGACAGCGAAGCGGCGACCGCCTCATTCGACCTGGCCATCACGAATTTCCTGGGCAATGTCCCACCGGTGGCGACGGCCAACATCGTCATCACCAATATTTTGAACAGCGACGACTTCCCGCCCGTCGTCACCCTGGCCGAGATCGAGGCGAACGACACAATGGCCTCGGCGCAGGCTCTGTCGCGCCGGGATTTCGGTATCGGTTTGGATGCCGAGGCGCCCGATTCCACCCTGCCCCGGCTGGTCGTGGATGGCACCATCGCGGCCGATGGCGACGTGGATTTCTACAGCCTCGTGCTCAATGCGGGCGAACGCCTGATCGTCGATCTGGACCGTGGCTGGGAGTGGGGACCGTTCGCGTTGTCGGCCTACGACGCGGGCGACGGCACCGGACAGGACGAACAGATCGATTTCGATTTGTGGCTCTATGACGCCAACGGCACCTTGCTTCGGCACGGGCAGGAGTATTACGTCACACCCGACGCCGGCTCCGAGGACTTCTCCGACGGCTATCTCGACTTCACCGTTTCCAGCACCGGCACCTATTATTTCGCGGTCAACGCACCGACTTATATGTTTCCGGGTGCCGACAACCCCGGCGACTACCGACTTCACGTAGGCACGGTGCAGACCGTCCTGATTCCCGGTCAGGCGTTGACCCACAACGACAGCGACGGCGCCGGCGATGCGATCGCCATCGACGCCGTGAGCCTTGGCACCAATGGCGTCGCCGTGCTGGCGGGCGGGGATGTCGGCTTCGCTTTGATCGACCAGGGCGTTGACGGCATTTTCACCTACACCGCGACCGACGGCGCCTTGGTGAGCAACGCGGCGACGGTCACGGTGACCAATGTGGCGAGCCAGACCCTGACCGGCGCGGCGGCCGACGAAATTCTCGCCGGCAACGATTTCGGCAACACCATCGACGGCGGCGCCGGCGATGACGTGCTGATCGGCGGCCGCGGCGCGGATGACTTGATCGGCGGCTCCGGCGACGATCTGTTCATTTTCAACCCTTTCAGCGGCATCGACCGAATTCGGGATTTCGCCGCCGGCGACGCCATCGACCTGACCGCTTGGGACTTCTCCTCGATCGACGATCTGTTTATCGGTCAAGACGGCGCCGACGCCGTGATCCACCTGGATGGAACTATGGCCGGCCCGGACAAGATCATGCTGCTCGGTGTTTCCGCGACCAGCCTCGACGCCGACGACTTCATCTTCGCCTAGGCTCGCGCCACGCCGAACCGGCCGATTGCGCGACCTGGCGAAGCGTGATGGCGCCCAATCGGCACCTCACGCCGATGAGAAAACGCACCCTCCGTCCCGCCGATAATTGTCCTATGATCCGCATGGGGGAAAGCGGCGCGCCGCGGCGGCGCGGGTGAGACGCCGCGATAACCGCGGGACAACCGGTCTGGAAGTCGTGGACGACACCAACACCGCCCTCTATGTCGAGACGCTGCGCAGCGAGAGGCTGCGGTCCGGCGTCGTCGCGGCGGTGCTGGCCGCCATCCTGGTGGTCGTGACCGCCTCTTTCGCGGTATTTCACGACGGAATTCAAAATTTCGCGTCCAAGCCGGTTGGGCCGGAGCAGCCGGTCTATGTCATCGGTCCGTTCCTGCTCTACGAAACCGTGGTCTTGATCCTGCTGTCCCGGGCCGTCGCGGGAAAATTTCGGCCGCCGGCCTTTGCCCGCTATGCCAACGCGGTCGTCGAGACCAGCCTGCCGAGCGTCATATTGCTGGTGGTGAGCGGTTTTACGGAACCGGCGGTGGTCTTCGGCGGATCGCCTTCCCTGCTCTATTTCGTATTCATCGTCGCGGCCACGTTGCGGCTGAATTTTGTCCTGCCGATGTTGACCGGGGTTCTCGCGGCTGCCGGCTACTTGGCGGTGGCCGCCTACGTCCTGCCGCTGTCGTTTGCCCCTGCGGCCCCCATCGAGTCGGTGCTGTACCATGCCGGCCGGGCCTTGGTGATGCTGGTGGCCGGGGTGGTGGCCGGGCTGGTCGCGCTGCGCCTCCGCCGCACTTTGGTGCGGGTGAACGAACAGAAGGCGGCGCGCAAGCGGGTGACGAGCCTTTTCGGTCGCACGTCTCGCCCGCGGTGGTCGAAAGGCTGCTCGACGAAAATTCATCGGCCGAAGGTGAGGTTAGCCAGATTTGCGTGATGTTCCTCGACATACGCGACTTCACCGCCTTTGCCCGTCAACGCCCGCCACGCGAGGTCGTTGACTACCTCAACCGCACCTTCGCCTTCATGATCGAGGCGGTAGAGCGCCACCATGGCATCATCAACAAATTCCTGGGCGACGGCTTCATGGCCATCTTCGGGGCGCCGCTCGCCAGCGCCGACGCCGACGCCGTCGCCGCTGCGCGCGAGATTCTGGCCGAAATCGACGCGCAGGCGGCCGCCGGCGGGCAGCCCCCGCGGGTTGGCATCGGCATCCATGCCGGTCCGGCGGTGACCGGAAACATCGGCTCGCCGCGGCGCAAGGAATTCACCGCCATCGGCGACACCGTCAACCTCGCCGGGCGGCTTGAGCAACTTAACAAGGAACATGGCTCGCGGCTGCTGGTGTCCGACGCCGTGGCCCGGGCCTTGGGTCCGAGCCTGGGGCCGGCCGTCGTGATCGGTTCGGTGGCGGTGAAAGGGTATGCCGAGCCAGTGCCGGCATGGCGCTTCGACTGAGACCGGAGGCCTCCACCGGGTACCGTTCGTCATATTTTCGCCACGGTCACCCACAAAGCTGTGAACCCAATTAAAGCGGTCGGCCTTGAACACAAGGCCCGAGCCAATTAGATTTGTGCCGACTTCCGACCGCCAAAGCCCCTACCGGGGGGCCGGCCGATGGAGATGGAGAAACCTGCCGTGAACCACCTCGCTGCCGCGTTGCGCTCGGCCAGGCCATTCCCCGCCAGGGCGTTTGCCTGTGCATCGCTCCTCGTCTTTGGCTTGGCGACACAGCCGGCCCTGGCCCTTGATGCGCCCCGGAGTTTTGCCGATCTGGCTGAAAAGCTGCTTCCGTCGGTCGTTAATGTCTCGACCACGCAAGTCGTGCGTGCGACCGGACGGACCGGTGGCGGTGGCGGCGATCAGCCGCAATTGCCGCCCGGCTCGCCGTTCGAGGATTTCTTCCGCGATTTCTTCGATCGCCAGCCTCCCGGCCAGGGGCAGCAGGGCCAGCAGCAACAGCGCCCGCAGCAGCCCCAACAGGAAACGCAGCGCCGGGCCACCTCGCTCGGCTCCGGCTTTGTCACCGATGCGGCCGGGCTGATCGTGACCAATAATCATGTCATCGCCGATGCCGAGGAAATTTCCGTCATTCTTCAGGACGGCACCAGCATGGTGGCGCAACTTGTCGGCAAAGACGTGAAGACCGATCTCGCCTTGCTGAGGGTTAAGCCGGCCAAGCCGCTGGTCGCGGTGAAGTGGGGCGATTCCGATGCGATCCGCGTCGGCGATTGGGTCGTCGCCATCGGCAACCCCTTCGGGCTTGGCGGCACGGTCACGGCCGGCATCCTGTCGGCCCGCGCCCGCGACATCAACGCCGGGCCCTATGACGATTTCCTCCAGACCGACGCCTCGATCAACCGGGGAAATTCCGGTGGCCCATTGTTCAATTTAGACGGTGAGGTTGTGGGCATCAACACCGCGATCTTCTCGCAGACCGGCGGCAGCATCGGCATCGGTTTCGCCATCCCGTCGAGTCTCGCCCGTCCCGTGGCCGATCAACTCGGCAAATTCGGCCGGGCGCGTCGGGGCTGGCTGGGGGTCAACATTCAAAGCGTCACCGACGAAATCGCGGAGGGTTTGGGCCTCGACAAGGCGCGCGGCGCCCTCGTCGCCCGTGTCACCGAAAATGGGCCGGCCGAACAGGCGAAAATCCTGCCCGGCGACGTGGTCATCAAATTCGACGGCAAGGACGTAACCGATATGCGCCGCCTGCCGCGGCTCGTCGCCGAGACGGCCATCGACAAGCCGGTTAAGGTCACGGTGTGGCGCAAGGGCAAGGAAGTGGTTCTTGACGCCAAGGTCGGCGAACTCGAGGAGACCGAGACGCGGGTCGCCGCGGTGCGGCCCAATGCGCGGCCGGGCACGCCGGGCGCGCCGCCATCGCCGGTCGATGTGCTGGGCTTGGCCTTGTCGCCGATCACGCCGGAGCTTCGCGAACGGCACGAAATCGCGCGGGACGTGAAGGGCGTCGTCGTCACCAAGGTTGACGAAACCGGCCTCGCCGCGGAAAAGGGCGTGCGCGCGGGTGATGTGATCGTCGAAATCGGACAGGATCAGGTGACCTCGCCGGCCCAGGTCGCGGCCAAGGTTCAGGAAGCCCTGAAGGCCGGACGCAAATCGATGCTGGTGCTGCTCGACCGCAAGGGTGAACAGCGCTTCGTCGCCATCCGGATCGATCCCAAGGGCTAAAGCCGCCCGCGCGTCTTCGCGCGTTTCGACAAGGGCCGGCGGTAACGCCGGCCCTTTCGTTTTCAAGACCTTGAACGTTTTTTTCCCGATCCCAAATGTCGTGGCGTCGAGGGGCTTTTCGCCCTCGAGGTTGCAAAATCCGGGCTTGTCCGATTGCGGAGAGCCCAAACGCATGTTGCTTCATTTGGAGGATATGTACCGATGTTGAATTCGTATTTCGTACCCCGGTTCCGCGCCGTGCCCAGTGTCGACCGCCTGTTCGACCTGTTCGACGCGCAACTCGGAATCGACGCCGCCGTCGCCCCCGCCCATGACATCGAAAAGCTGGACGACGATCACTATCGCATTAGCGTGGCCGTACCGGGTTTCCGCCGCGACGATCTGAACGTAGAGACCAAGGGCGATCTTCTGGTCGTGAGCGGCCGCAAGGAAACAGCCGCGGATCGCAAGCTCGTCCATCGCGGGATCGGCTTGGGCAATTTCGAGCAGCGCTTCAGCCTCGCCGACCATGTGCGCGTCGAAGGCGCGACCGTGGTCGATGGCGTGCTGTCGATCGACCTTGTCCGCGAGATTCCCGAGGAGAAGAAGCCGCGCCGCATCGAAATCGGCGTCGCTCCCGAGGGTCTGGTCGACAAGGCGAAGAAATTAGTCGGCCTCGACAAGGCCGCCTGAACCGCGCGGTTGGCAACAAGGGCCGCCCGGTGTCCACACGCCGGGCGGCCTTTTTCGTGGGAGCGGTTGTCAGCTATCCGGGGCGATGTCCTTCGCCGCATAACCCTGCACATAGAGCAGGGCGGTGAGATCGGCGTAGTCCAGGCGTTGGGGGATGGCGGCGGCGACCTTGGGTTTGGCGCGGAAGGCCACGCCCAGCCCGGCCGATTGCAACATCGGGATGTCGTTGGCGCCGTCGCCGACGGCGAGGCTCGCCTCTCGTGGCAGTTTCCGCTGCCGCAGCAAGCGGAACAACGCCTCGCGTTTGCCGGTGGCGTCGATGATCGGTCCATCGGCCAGTCTTCCGGTCATTTGGTTGCCTTTCATCGCCAAATCGTTGGCGACATCTTCGTTGAAGCCGACCGCCTCGCGCACGCGCGCGGTGAAGACGCGAAAGCCCCCGGACACCAGCGCGGCGTAGCCGCCATGCGCGCGCATGGTGCGAACCAGCGCGCGCGCGCCGGGTTTCACGCGCACCCTGGCGTAGGCCTCGTCGAGCTGGCCGGTGGTCAGCCCGGCGAGCAGGCCCACGCGTTCGGTCAAAGCCTGGCGGAAATCGATTTCGCCATTCATCGCCCGCGCCGTGATCGGCGCCACCCGATCGGCCAGCCCGCGCATCTCGGCCAACTCGTCCAGCATTTCGTTGTCGATGATCGTCGATTCCATGTCGGCGACCAGCAGCGTCTTGCGGCGGGTGGCCGCTTCCTGGGTTATGACGTCGATGCGTTCGCCCGACAGCCCATCGCGCAGCCACTCGGCCGCGTCCTCGGGCGCGAGCCCGTCAAAGGGCAGGTCGGCGGCGATGCCCGGCGCCAGAATCGCGGGCATGCCGGGGTTGGCGCCCGCCGCCGCCAGCGTGCCGCGCGCCGCCGTCAGGATGGTATTGTCGAGTTTGGCTTTGGCGGGATTGGCGATCAGCGTGGCGACGTAGCGCATGAACATTCGTGAAATCGAGGAAGGGTCCGGCATGATGGGCGCGACCCGCCCCGCTGACAAGCCGGACCACGCGCTGTCCCAGTCCCGGCCGGTGCTGGTTGTCGCCGGGCCGACGGTTTCGGGCAAATCGGCGCTGGCCGTGGCGCTCGCCGAACGCTTCGGCGGCACGGTCATCAACGCCGACAGCCTTCAGGTCTATCGCGAACTGGCGATTCTGACGGCACGGCCAGGGTCGTCGCTGGTCGCCCGCGCGCCCCATCGCCTCTATGGCGTGTTATCGGCGGCCGAGGCCTGCTCCGCCGCGCGCTGGCGCGACATGGCCCTGGCCGAAATCGCCGCTTCGCAACAGGCGGGCAAGCTTCCCATCGTCACCGGCGGCACCGGGCTCTATCTCGAGAGCCTGCTCAAAGGCATCGCGCCGGTGCCGGAGATTCCTAGAGAATTAAGGGAGCGAGCGCGCAGCCTTCTCGATGTCATCGGTGCGCCGGCTTTGCACCAGAAGCTCGCCGTGCGCGATCCCGCCATGGCTGCCCGCATCTCGGCCAATGACGGTCAGCGCCTCACCCGAGCCTGGGAAGTGCTGGAGGCGACCGGACGTTCCCTCGCCGATTTCCAGCAGACGGTGTCCGCCCCCGGAATCGCGGCCATCGCCATTCAACTCATGCCGCCACGGGAAGACCTCTACGCCGCCGCCGATGCACGGTTCGCCGCGATGATGGCGCAAGGGGCGCTCGAGGAGGCGCGCGGGATACGCAGCCTTGGGCTCGGCCCGAACCTGCCGGCGATGAAGGCCCTGGGTTTGAAGGAGTTGATCGCACATCTGGACGGGGAAATGTCCTTGGACCGTGCCGTGGCCCTGGCCCAGCAGGCCACCCGAAACTATGCCAAGCGCCAACTGACCTGGTTCAGGCACCGCTCTCCGGCGCTCGCCGGCGACCGCGGCTTGGTCTTAAACGAGCAATATTCGGAAAGGTTGGACGCAAAAATCTTTTCATTTATTTGTCAGTTCTTGTTGACCGATTCGCTGCCAAAAGATTAGTTTCAGCCTTCGCGCCGCAGCAAAGCGGCGACTTCCTTGGAGATCGAGATGACGACGGAACTGACCACCGGCGCCCACATCGTGCTGAACGCATTGGTGGATCAGGGCGTCGAAGTTATTTTCGGTTATCCCGGCGGGGCTGTCCTTCCGCTGTATGACGCGATGTTCGGTCAGAACCGGCTGCGCCATATCCTGGTTCGCCAGGAAGGCGGCGCGGTTCATGCCGCCGAAGGGTATGCGCGCTCGACCGGCAAGGTGGGAGTGGTGCTCGTCACCTCCGGTCCCGGCGCGACCAATGCCGTCACCGGTCTGACCGATGCGTTGATGGACAGCGTGCCGCTGATCTGCCTGACCGGGCAGGTGCCGACGCACCTGATCGGCAACGACGCGTTTCAGGAGGCCGACACCACCGGCATCACGCGGCCCTGCACCAAGCACAATTATTTGGTCCGCAGGATCGAGGATTTGGGCACCGTCATCCACGAGGCGTTCCATGTCGCGCGCAGCGGGCGTCCCGGCCCCGTGTTGATCGACCTGCCGAAGGACATATTGATGGCCAAAGGCGTCTATCGCGGGCGCCCGGCGCAGGGCCACAAGACCTATAACCCCGAGACCAAAGGCGACGGCGCCCAAATCCGCAAGGCCGTGGCCATGATGGCGGCAGCGAAGAAACCGTTGTTCTATTGCGGCGGCGGCGTCGTCAATTCGGGGCCTCGGGCCTCGGAGTTGCTGACCCAATTCGTGCGCATGACCGGCTTTCCCTGCACGTTGACGTTGATGGGGTTGGGCGCGGTTCCGGCCTCGGATAAGCGCTTCCTCGGCATGGTCGGCATGCACGGCATGTACGAATCGAACATGGCCATGCACGATTGCGACCTGATGATCAACATCGGGGCGCGTTTCGACGACCGTGTGACGGGTAAGCTCTCGGCCTTCGCCCCGCACTCGAAGAAGATTCACGTCGATATCGATCCGTCCTCCATCAACAAGAACGTACGCGTCGATTGCCCCATCGTTGGCGACGTGACGTTGGTCCTGGAGGACATGATCGCCGCCTGGAAACAAAGCGGGGCCAAGCCCGACGCCAAGGCGCTGGCCGCGTGGTGGAAGCAGATCGACCAATGGCGCGCCCGCAACTGTCTCACCTATGTGAACTCCGACACGATCATCAAGCCGCAATACGCCCTGCAGCGACTCCAAGAGATCACTAAGGACATGGATGTCCGCTTCACGACCGAAGTCGGACAACACCAGATGTGGGCGGCGCAATTCCTGAGATTCGAGCAACCCAATCGGTGGATGACCTCGGGTGGGCTCGGCACCATGGGGTACGGACTGCCGGCGGCGATGGGCGTGCAGATCGCCCATCCCGAATCGCTGGTGATCGACGTCGCCGGCGAAGCTTCGATCCTGATGAACATCCAGGAGATGTCGACGATCTGCCAGTACCGGCTGCCGGTGAAGACGTTCATCCTCAACAACCAGTACATGGGCATGGTGCGGCAGTGGCAGGAGTTGCAGCATGGCGGGCGTTATTCCGAAAGTTACATGGAGTCGCTGCCCGATTTCGTGAAGCTCGCCGAGGCCTTCCACTGCGTCGGGCTGCGCGCGACCAAGCCGTCGGAGGTCGACGACGTGATCCGCGAAATGATCGCGGTGAAGCGGCCGGTGATCGTCGACGTGATGGTCGATCAAACCGAAAATTGTTTCCCGATGATCCCCTCCGGCGCCGCGCACAACGACATGATTCTCGGCCCGGCCGACAAGAAAAAATCCGCGCCCGTCTCGGAAGAAGGCATGGTGCTCGTCTAACCCGATCTATTCACGAGGGTCACTGATTTTGCCGGGCGACGTGACGAGTGTGACGCCGGGACGTGAGGGATCGTGGCGCCGGCGGCGCTGGAGAGAGGTCTGATTTTTCGTGGGTTTGGGGTTGACGGGGTATATCGCCCCGCCG
>SHVT01000058.1 GCA_009694125.1 Rhodospirillaceae bacterium
TCGCGCAGCAGCAACACCCCGCCATCCGACGACAGCATCCCGCCGTCGAACGCGGCTTGAATTTTCTTGCCTCCGACGGGTGACAGACCGGGAAGAAAACCAGTATGCTCTGACATGGCGGGCGTCGCACTCAGTGAGTTCGCTGGAGGCCTTGCTTTGACAACAAAACATTACACGAAATCAACGGGTTACACTACGCCCGCCACCCTAAAATTACTCCGCTCGTGAATAATCCAGGCTAGGCCGACATCGCCCGTCGGTAGGGTCAATCCGGCCGCCGTGCCGCGACAGTATCGCTGCTTTCGGCAATTTGGAAGCGCGAGGCGACGTGGTGCGCGGCCCCTCCGCTCGGGCAGGCCGGGCCGGAAAGCCCTGACCGCCTCGCAAGTATTTGAAATCTTTGGTGCCCCTGGGAGACTCGAGCTCCCACGTCCGTCAGGACAACTGATCTTGAGTTCGGCCAAGGAGACCGCCGCAGACCGGCTCAATCCTCGTGCAGGGCGCGGTGCGTCGAATCGCGCAGTTGCTTCCCAAGATACTGCAACAGAGTCCGCTCCCCTGTCGTCACCATGACCTCGACCGGAATTCCCAGGTAGAGTGTGACCCCGGGCCATCTTGTCACCGCGCACGGGGGAACGGTGGGCCGCAGTCTTCTTCGCGAGTTGATCCGACTGTGCCTGTGCGTCACGCATCGCCGCGCGCACGCCGATTCCGAAGAAGCGCCGCTTGCCACCACGCCTGCCCGAATATTTGGTGCCCCCGGGGAGACTCGAACTCCCACGTCCATAGGACAACAGATTTTGAGTCTGCCGCGTCTACCGGTTCCGCCACAGGGGCTTGGCGGCGGCATCATAGCCAGGGAAAGCCGAAGGTCAACGCGCCAAGGCGCCAGTCGCGAAAACCCGTCCGGCCTGGTTGTGCATCGGGACGCCCGCTGTTACACCCCGCGGGCCTTTCCAATCATGGAGCCCGCCCCGTCAATGATCCGACGCCTGTACGATTGGACGATGCGGCTCGCCGCGCGGCGTCATGCGTTGTGGGCGCTCGCCGGCGTGTCCTTCGCGGAAAGCTCGTTCTTTCCGATCCCGCCCGACATGCTGCTCATCCCGATCGTTTTGGCGCAACGCGCACACGCCATGCGCGCCGCCGCGGTGTGCACGGCTTCTTCGGTGTTGGGCGGCTTCGCGGGCTACGCCATCGGTTATTTCCTCTATGAAGTCCTCGGCCGCGCGATCGTCGAAGCCTATGGCTACCAGCAGGGTTTCGAGGAGTTCCAACACCTGTTCCGCGAATGGGCCGGTTGGATCATCATGGTCAAGGGACTTACGCCGATCCCCTACAAGATCGTCACCATCACCAGCGGCGTTGCCGGGCTGGATCTCTTCACCTTTGGCATTGCCTCTCTCGTCTCGCGCGGCGCCCGCTTCTATGCCGAAGCCATGCTGCTTTGGTATTTCGGGCCGCCGATCCGCGGCTTTGTCGAACGCTCCCTGGGCTTGGTCGTCGGCGTCAGCCTGGGTGCGATCGTTGCCGGGTTTCTGCTAATAAGATTGCTGTAGAGTTGAACCCACCGAGCCTACGCCGAGACTTGCCTTGATGGTCGCAATCCGCCGTCTTCCCGTCCTGATCTTCATCGCCAGCGCCGCCACGCTGGCCGGCGCCTTTGCCTTTCAATATATCGGCGGCCTCCAACCCTGCATCTTGTGCCTTTATCAACGGTATCCCCATGGGATCGCCATGGCGCTGCTGGTCGCGGCGCTGGCGCTCGGCACTGACGGCCGTGCTGGCCGCGCGCTTTTGTTTCTATGTGGCGCGGTGTTCCTCGTCGGCGCCAGCATCGCCGTCTACCACGTCGGTGTCGAGCAGCATTGGTGGCTCGGCACCGCGTCCTGCGGCACCACGGCCTCCCCGTCGGCGAGTATCGCGGAGTTGCGAGCGCGATTGCTGGCGACGCCCGTGGTTCGCTGCGACGAGGCGGCTTGGTCGCTTTTCGGGATTTCGATGGCCGGTTACAATGGCTTGATTTCGTTGGCCTTGGCCGCGCTCTCGGGCTTTGCCGCGGCACGACCCGATGCCCGAATCGCCTGAGGCCGCGCCCATCGCCGCCGGCAACGTTCCCGGCGATCCATCGCCCGAGGAAACCATCGCGCGCATTCTGCGCGTCGACCATGCCGGTGAATATGGCGCCGTACGCATCTATGCGGGGCAACTGGCGGTGCTCGGGACGAGCGCGGTGGGCGGTACGATCGAAAAGATGGCGGCCTGCGAGCAGGAACATCTGAAGGCTTTCAGCCAGATGTTGGCCGAACGCCGCGTGCGGCCGACGGTCTTGTCGCCGATCTGGCATGTGGCCGGTTACGCGCTGGGCGTCGCCACTGCGTTGATGGGACCCAAAGCGGCGATGGCGTGCACGGCGGCGGTGGAAGAAGTCATCGACGAGCACTATGCCGGGCAAGCGGCGGCGCTCGGCGACACGGAGCCGGCGCTGCGCGAGAGGATCGAGAGTTTTCGCGCCGACGAAATCGCCCATCGTGACGAGGCCCTGGCCCAGGGTGCCGAACAGGCGCCGGCTTATTTTCTGCTGGCGGGCGCCATCAAGGCGGGCTCGCGCCTCGCCATCTGGCTATCGACGCGCCTATAGCCGCGGTTACGGTTTCTTAACGTTCGGCGTCTAGCCTGGCGTTCCTTTCCAGAATGGAGAACGACCATGGCCAGAGCGCCTCTTACGCCCAAAGACGGGCTCGTCAGCGAAACCCTGTGGGATGTATCGACCGCCCTGTCGCTGGTGGAGCGGCATGTGCAGCGGAAATACACATTCGATCCGGGCGAGGATCCGAACTACTACCCGCCCCTCGATATTTCGGACATCGTCCTGGCGGCTGAATAACGGCCGGCGCTACACGCTCGCAAGGGGCTGGCCCGCCGCCTTCGGCGGCCGGCCGGCCGGGTATTCCCGCTCGCGAGCCGCCGTCAGTTCGGGTCCAGCTCGCTGTCCCAATACAGGAAATCCCGCCAGCTATCGTGCAGGAAGTTGGGCGGAAAGGCGCGCCCGTTTTCCTGAAGCTGCCGCGTGGTCGGCTGATGCGGCCGCATGCGCGGGTGCATGCCGCTTTCATGCGGCAAACGATTGCCCTTGATCAAATTGCAGGTCCCGCAGGCCGTCACCACGTTCGGCCAAACGGTTTGTCCGCCGCGCGAGCGCGGCACGATATGGTCGAAGGTGAGCTCATGGGCCGGGAAGGGCCCGCCGCAATATTGGCAGGCAAAACGATCGCGCAGGAAGACGTTGAACCGCGTGAAGGCCGGCCGCCGCGCCATCGGCACGAATTCCTTGAGCGAAATGACGCTGGGCAAGCGCATTTCGCTATTCGGCGAGCGGACGACGCGATCATATTCGGAGACGATATTGACGCGGCAAAGAAACACCGCCTTCACCGCCCCTTGCCACGACCACAGGGACAGCGGGAAGTAACTGAGCGGCCTAAAGTCCGCGTTCAGCACCAAGGCTGCGCAGTTTTCGATCGATCCTGACAAGGCCTTTCTCTCAGCTCTTGCGTTAGGATTCTTCTGCTCAACTCAATCCGTTGATAGCCGATCGAGGTGACAAAGACAACCGCCGCCCGCCGCGGTCGGGGTCAGCCGGCCAACCCCCGCCGCAGGAATTCGCCGCCACGGCGCAGACCTTCATCGTCGATGCCGTGCCCGAGGCCACGGCAAAGCAGGGTTTCGACGGTCAAGCCGACAGCGCGCAAGGCTTGCGCCGACGCCGGCATCGCCTCCACCGGCACCACACTGTCCTCATCGCCATGGACCAGCAACACCGGCGGCTTGGACCGCAATTCCTCGGCCAAGGATTCAGGACCGACCAGGGCACCGGAAAAGCCTAGAACCGCGCCGCAGGCTCCCGCTCGGCGCGGGGCAACATGCAGGGCCATCATCGTGCCCTGGGAAAAACCGACCAAAGCGAGGCGGGAATTGTCCAGTCCACGGGCCGTCAAGGCTGCGTCGATGAAGGCGTCGAGGATGGGGGCGGCCGCGCGCGTTCCGGCGAGCATGGCCTCGATCGACCAGTCGCGCAGGCTGAACCATTGCCGGCCATACGGCGCCATGTCGCAGGGAAAGGGCGCATGGGGCGACAGGAATTCGGCGTTGGGCAGCAACTTTGCCCATTGCGGCGCCAGGCCGATGAGATCGTTGCCGTCGGCGCCCAAGCCGTGCAAGAGAATGACAAGCTGTTGCGGCGCGCCGCGGGTGGATGTCTTGACCGAGGGGCCGGTCAGGGAAAACAAATCGGGCATCGCGTCTGTCTAGCCGAAATCCGCGAAACCGCACAGCCGGTATGATGGCGACATGATTCAATCCTCCGTCCCGGTCACGCGTTTTGCGCCGAGCCCAACTGGATACCTGCACCTCGGCCACGCGCATTCGGCCCTTTTCGCCTGGAGGTCGGCGCGGGCGGCGGGCGGACGTTTTGTGCTGCGTATCGAGGACATCGACGTTTCGCGGTGCCGGCCGGAATTCGAGGCCGCGATCCTAGAAGACCTTGCCTGGCTGGGCCTCGACTGGGAGACCCCGGTGCGGCGCCAATCCGATCATATGGACGATTACGGCGCGGCGCTGGACCGGCTTGAGGCGCAAGGGCTGCTGTACCCATGTTTCTGCTCACGCGCCGAGGCCTCGCGCGTGGCCTCCGCACCTCACGACGCCGATCGGCCCGCGCTTTATCCCGGCACCTGCCGGAAGCTGCCCCTCGCCGAACGCGCCGGCCTGCGCGCCGATGGGCGGGCCTTCGCGCTTCGCCTCGACAGTGGGGCAGCGGCGGCCAGAACCGGACCATTGTCTTGGACCGACCGTCGTCGCGGCCGGATCGCGGCCGACGCGCTTGCCCTCGGCGACGTCGTGCTCGCGCGTAAGGACATTCCGACGAGCTACCACCTCGCGGTGACGGTGGACGACGCCCTCCAGGGCGTTACCCTCGTCACCCGAGGGGAGGATTTGTTCGAATCGACCCATGTCCATCGGATGCTACAGGCGCTGCTCGATCTGCCGGCACCCGAATACGACCACCACGCCTTGTTGCTGGGCGCCGACGGGAAACGTCTGGCCAAACGCGACCGCGCGGCAACGCTGCGCGCCCTGCGCGAGGCCGGCAAGACACCGGCCGAGACACGCGCGCTGGCCGGTTTTGCCGATGGCCGGGTCGACGCGCGCTAGAGCGACGCCGGGTCTGCCGCAACTTACCGGCTGGCAGGGAGAAGTTCATAAAAGCCGCTGATCTTCAACTTAACGACAACCGGATTGGCGGAGCGGTTCTGCAGATACCACCCGTGGATGCCATCGAAGGCGGCAATCATGAAGCCGTTGGCGCTTGCGCCGACCGCCTGCCTGTAGGTCGCCACGATCAACTCGCCATTGGGCGCCGGCGTTTCGCCGTGAAGGTCCGAGTAGAATTCAGCCGGGTTGGCGACGCCCGGTACGCTCCACTCATAGATCAACGCGGCGTCCTTCTTCATCGAGACCTTGTATTCGATGCTGCGCCCGCGGCTGCCGAGCGCGGCGAGCGGGAATTCGATGGTATCGCTGCGGAACCCCGTCGGGTAGTCGCGCGCCAGCGGCGTGGTGTTCGCGGTTTCATCCAGCGCGCTCTCCGGGGGCGGCGCCAGTCGGTCCAAACCCGTGAGTTGGCCGATCCCGAGCGGATCCTGATTGAATTCCGCCGGCAGAATGGCGCCGAAAACTATCAATGTCCCAACCACCGCCGCAGCCGCGGTGAGGGCCAGCATCTTGCCCCTTGGCAGAGGGCTACCCATGCGCTCTGAAGGTGCAACCGCTTCCTGCATCGTCATCATCCATCATCCTTCGTAGAAATAGCCGGCAAGCTGGTATTCCGTGAGCACGACTCCCGCGGTGAGAATGAGGGCATTGGCGGCGAGCATCACACGCTCAAAACCCACCATGCGCCGCACCAGGACCAACAGCGCCAAGACGACAGAAAGCGCGAGGATCTGACCGATCTCCACACCGATGTTGAAGGCCAAGATGTTGGCGAGAAGGCCGTCCACATTCACTCCCAGGGCATGCAACTTGGTTGCCAGACCAAAACCATGAACCAGCCCAAAACCCGCCACCAAGAGTTTGCTATTTGGTTGCACGCCAAATACCGATCGGAAGCCACCGAGCTTGTCGAAGGCGATGTAAACCACCGACAGCCCGATGACCGCGTCGACCAGATAGGCGTTGATGTTGATCTCCATCAACGCGCCCAGGAGGAGCGTCGTGCTGTGGCCGAGCGAGAACAGGGTGACGTAGACAACCACGTCGCGCATCCGGTGCAGCGCAAGGATGACCGCGAGGAGGAAGAGAAGATGGTCGTAACCCGTCGCCATGTGTTTGGCACCGAGATACATGAACGGAATGATGGCCGCCCCTTGGTTTGCCCGCACGAAAGCCGCGTCCTTGTCGCCCATGTCATGTCCCGCGGCGGATTGCAGGACCGCCTGAAGCGCAACCACGGCAATCAACATGACGGCACAGTTGAGCCAACCGCCGCGGCTGCCGGCAAAAGATCTCAAATCGCGCAATTGCATGGTCGGCTTCTCCTTGATCCGTGCTCCACCGGCATTGGGTCCGAATAGCTCTCTTGCGCGCACGAACCCGCGCGCGGCTGCAAGCCCCGGGAGATGCGCGCACATGCGGGCGGCGCGGAGCATCGAGCCTCAGAGATATTTTGTGATTTCCTTGAACTCGTCGATCGGACCCCTCCCCGCACGGGTAACCGGGCCTAACGACTGCTCAAGGCAATTGTCGATATGGTCATGGATAAGGGATTTCTTGGCGTTGCAGACCGCCTTCTCGACGGCTTGAAGTTGCTGCGCGATGTCGAGACAGGCACGTTCCTCTTCGATCATCGCGATGATCGTCTTCAAATGACCGTGGGCGCGCCGCAGGCGCTTCACGATGTCAGGGTGGCTGCGGTGGATCGCTGGGTCGCTCATCCACAGAAGATTATCCTATCCTCCGGGAGGGGATAAGAGAAAAAGAAAGGGCACGCTTAAACTCTTGGATGGGGTTGTGAGGTGACGGGTTACTTCTGCTCAACACCACCCGTCACCTCACAAACGGGGCACCGCCGCGCGCTCCATCCGCAGCAAGGGGGGTGATGAAAATCCGGTCGCGACCGGATAGGGCTCGTCCCGCCACGCCCCGAAGTCGCCTTCCGCGCGGAGATGCCGAAGAACGCCCTCCACCGCCTGCGAGCGCGTCTCGAAGTCACCGAGCGAATCGTGGAGCTTGACCCGGGTCTCCCGCGACCTCGAAGACCCGATCGAAGCGGGCGACCCGTTCGGCGAAGTTCGGCAGCACCCAGCCGACGCGAACGCCGCCGATGACAAAGGGACGAAACCCGCTCAAATCATGAAGGTTGCATTCGCCGATGCGGTCGAGAAAGCTCATTCGGCTTAAGGACGCTGTGCGACGTTACCCAACCGCGAGAATAGATCGGCGACACCTTCCGCCGCGGCCTCGGCGACCGCGACCGCCACGTCGCCCCAGGCGCGGTCCAGCGTCCCGGCGGGGACGTCGTTTTCCTGATTGATCACGCCCAGACGGCTGCCATCGGAGCGAATGACCTCCCAGGCCACCGCGATGTGCTGATCCCCGCGCGCGCCGGGCGAGATGGCAACACTGCCCAGCACGATGAAGGCCTCGCCCAAGCCCGCGCTTGCCTCCGGTGCGTCGAGGCCGTCCACGGCATCGATATCGGACTGACGCAGGGCAAAGGCGAGCGCGCGCGCCAGCGAGCGCCGGCCATCGCCGGGCGCCCCGGCGACTTCGGCGACGATGACCTTGGGCCGTGCCAGGGGCTGGGGCATGGCGTCCTGGACCAGCGGCAGCATGGCCTCGACCGCCGCCTTCGTGGCCCTCGGCAAGGCGGCGGCGAAGCCGGCCGGTGTCACCGGCAAGGATGAAAGATGGCCCGCGCGCGCGCCGCCGCCGGGGGTCAGGAGCTGCCAGGAAATCGCCACCGTGTTGGCATCGGCCTGAATCGCGGACCCCAGAAGCTCATAAGAGGCGAGGTTGCGACTAAAGAGGCTCGCCGGAACGTTCGCCTCATGTAGCGCCTGGGCCATGGCCCGAGCCAGGATGGCGGCGGCTTCCGGGGACAATCCCTCGACCGGACGCACAACCACGCCGCGGCTATCGTTGATCCAGAGGAGAAGATTGGGGTCGGCCTTGGCGTCGGGCGCGAAAGGACGCGGCACCTGCCCACAGCCGGCGAGGATCAACAGGGCGGCGGCGCAAGTCCTAGAAAACACAACTCACCAGCAAGCCGAGAACGAGAAACAGACCGAAAAGAATAAGGTATGGCATCGGTTCGATCTCTCGGTTCAGTCGACCAAAGCGATGGCCGACAGGCCGCGACCATAACCGACTTCACCGCGCAGCACCGAGCGGCGATAGCTGAAAAATTGGCTCTCGTCGCCACAGGTATCGGCGAGCGCGCGACAGACTTGGCCGAGGCCGAGGGCGCCAAGGCGCCGTTCGACATAACCGCCAAGGTCGAACAATCGGTGACCCGGCCGCGAAGACGGTTTGAAGAAGTCGCGATTGCCCGCGGACTCTTCCAGAAACGCGGCCTCGAATGCCGGCCCGACCTCGTAGGATGGCTGCGCGATGCAAGGGCCGATTCCGGCCACGATGTCCCCCCGGCTGGCGCCAAGTTCAGTCATCGCCGCCACGGTCCGCTCCAATATCCCGGCGCGCGCGCCGCGCCAGCCGGCGTGCGCGGCCCCGACGACACCGGCGGCCGGATCGACGAACAGCACCGGCGCGCAATCAGCGGTCAGAATGCCGAGAGCCACGCCGGGCGTCCGCGTTACCAGACCATCGACGTGCGGCGCCTTTTCGGTGGCAAAGGGCACGTCCACCGTGGCAACGCGGTCGCTGTGTACCTGATAGGCGGTAACCAACGCCGGTGCCGGCAGGTCGATTTGGGCCATCGCCCGCGCCCGGTTCGCCGCGACCCGGTCGCGATCGTCGCCGGAGCCGAACCCGCAGTTGAGCGCCGCGAAAATACCCTCGCTCACGCCCCCGAGACGCGTGAAGAAGGCGTGGCGGGCGGCGCCAGCCTCGGACAAAGGCGCAAGAGTCAGCACGGCACCTCCGGCTCGGGATCGAAGCCCGGCGGCGCGACGGCGCCGGAGCCCATGACGGCCAGGACCTTGAACAACGTGCCCATTTCTTCCGGCGCGATCAAGCGGCGGCAGGCCGATTCGATGGCGGGACCGGCCCCCGGCGTCGCCGCCACAAGCTGCGCCGCCCGCGCCACGATGCCCAGGCGGTTGAGCCACAGACCCTGTGGCACCGGGCCAAAACACGCCGCGCCGACGCCGCCGGCCGCCCGCTTGAGGGCGGCGAAATCGACATGGGCGGTAAGATCGGTCTCGCCGGGATCGCTGAGGGGGTCGGCCGGACGGTGGCGTCGCACCGCCTGAAGTGTATCCCCGATCGCGCCATCGGAACCGTAGTCCACAATCAGCGCCGCCCCACCGCGATCGCGGAGTCGCTCGGCGATTGCGGCGGCGAGGTGGTGCCGCGCCGGCGCGATCTCCACCACCGTGCCGCGAGCCGCGTCGCGCCAAGGGGACTGTGCGGGGTCGGTCGCCGGCTCCGGCGCGATCGCGAAGCAAAGCCCCTCACCCTTGGCATCAAGTGCGATTTGCCTTTCAAACCAGCCGCCTTCCCGCCTGACGAATTGCCGGATTGGCAAGGCGTCGAAAAATTCGTTGGCGATCAAGATCATCGGCGCCACGGGAACCGTGTCGAACCGCTCATGCCAGGTCGCCGCCGTTCCGATTGTTTGGCGCTGGCTCTCGCGGAGGACCGGGCTCGCCTCCACAAGATGAACCCGCACCGCCGCTCGAAAGGCCGGGGCGGCTTTCGCGCAGGCGCGCAACGCGTCGGCGAGCAGAGTGCCGCGGCCGGGTCCGAGCTCAACCAGCAACACCGGATCGGGGCGGCCGAGGCCTTGCCAAACCTGCGCGCACCACAGCCCGATCAATTCGCCAAACATCTGGCTGATTTCAGGGGCCGTGATGAAATCCCCGGCCACGCCCAGAGGCTGCCGCCGCCGGTAATAACCATGGTCCGCGTCGCCGAGCGCGGCGTCCATGAATTCGGCGACACTCAACGGCCCGTCGCGGGCGATGCGGTCGCGAAGACGAAGGAGGAGCGGGTTCACCGCGCCGGCGCGCCGGCTTTGGCCGGTTTGCGCAAGACGAGGAACAACCCGACCGCCAGCATCGGCAGACAGAGCAATTGGCCATAGGTTAGTCCGCCAAGCAGGATGCCGAATTGGATGTCCGGCTCGCGGAAGAACTCGCCGGCGAAGCGAGCGAGCGCGTAACCGGCGAGGAAGATGCCGCCCAACCGACCGGGGTGTTCGCGCATGTTCTGTTTGCGAGCCAGCAGATGAAGAACGACGAAAAGAACTAACCCCTCCAACACCGCTTCGTAGAGCTGGCTGGGATGCCGGGGTTCGGGTCCGCCATTTGGGAAAACCATGGCCCAGGATACGTCGCTGGTCCGCCCCCACAGCTCGCCATTGATGAAATTGGCGATACGCCCGAAGAACAGACCGATGGGCGTCGCGCAGGCGACGACGTCGCCGAAGGCGAATCCGTCGATTTTCCGGCGGCGCGCGAAGATCGCGATGGCAATCAGCATGCCGATCAATCCGCCGTGGAACGACATGCCGCCACGCCACACATAAAGCGCTTCCAGGGGATAGTCGAAGTAGAAATCCGGCCGGTAGAGCAGGACGTAACCGAGGCGCCCCCCCAGGATGACCGCGAACGTCGCCCAGGACAGAAAATCGTCGACATCGGTCCGTGTCATGAATTTGGGCGCCCGATCGGCGAGATGGAGCATGTACCGCCAGCCCAACAAAAGACCGGCGATATAAGCCAGCGCGTACCAGCGCACCACGATCGGCCCGATTTCGATGGCGACCGGGTCAATGACTGGAAAAGCCAGGGTCAGCACGCCCGCTCCGACTCAGACATAGGGGTCCGGCGCGGCCAAATGATCGCGCAGGTAACGGGTAATCCCGTCTTCGAGCGAGGTGAAGGGCCTGGAATAACCGCTGGCGCGCAGGCGTTCCATGCGCGCTTGTGTGAAATATTGGTATTTGTCCCGCAAATCGACCGGCGTATCGACGTACTCGATCATGGGTTCTCGGCCAAAGGCGGCATAGGCGGCGACGGCAAGGTCCTTGAAGCTCCGCGCCAATCCGGTCCCGACGTTGAACAACCCGCAGACATGTGGATTATCGAGAAACCACCGCACGACGTCGACGACATCGCCCACCCAAATGAAATCGCGCAATTGGCCGCCATCGGCATAGTCGGCGTGGTGCGAACGGAACAGACGCGACGGCCGCCCCGCCGCGGCGTTGGGAAATAACTGATGGGCGACGCTCCGCTGCGGTCCTTTGTGATATTCGTTGGGTCCGTAAACATTGAAGAATTTTAGGCCGACCCATTGCCGGGGCCGGCGCTCATCGCGGGCGACGAGCCGGGCGACCCTGCGGTCGAACAGATGTTTGCTCCAGCCATAGAGATTAAGCGGACGCAGGCGAGCGAGGCCCTCGACCGAGCCATCATCGTCGAACCCCATGGCGCCGTCGCCGTAAGTGGCGGCGGAGGAGGCATAGATGAATCTCGCTTCATTGGCCGTGCACCAATCCCACAGTGCCAGCGACAAACCGAAATTGGCCTGCATGATAAGGTCGCCGTCAGTCTCCGTCGTCGCCGAAATCGCGCCGAAGTGGAGGATGGCCTCGATCCGCGCGGCGTTCTTTTCCAGAAAATCGAAGAGCCGTTCGGGCGCGACGAAATCGGCGAGTTCGGCGCGCGCCAGGTTACGCCACTTATCGCCGCGCCCCAACCGATCGCAAACCGCGACGTCCAACCCGCCGGCGAGCGCGGCGACAACATTGGATCCGATGAACCCGGCGCCGCCGGTGATGAGAATCATTTATTCCTCTTCACTGCGAGCTTATAGGTTCAGCGTGGCCGCGCGGCAAGACGGCGGTCGCCCACTCATCGATCAACGACGCGGGAGTAAGCGCCATGCAGACCGAAAATCGCATCCTCGACGATCTGGCGCGTCTGGCGACCAGCGCCCTGGGCACCGCCAGCGGCGTGCGTGACGAGATCGAGGCACGGCTTCGCCATCAATTCGAACGCCTGATCACCGGCATGGATTTGGTTCGCCGCGATGAATTCGAGGCCGTGAAAGCGATGGCGGCGAACGCTCGTTTGGAACAGGAAAAGCTGGCCGCACGGCTGGCCGCGCTGGAAGCGGGCCGGCCTTTGCACCCAGCATCCCCGAATTCCGGCGGCTGATCTCCACACGGCATCCTCTTGTCGTTGACGCACGAGTTGTCCGCCTTTTGTAGCGCGTGAGTTGTCCGGCATGTTCGCCACCTGTTCTGGAGGGCAGGCGAATGCGACGGACGACGATGCTATGGGAGGCTTTTGTGATCCGGTTTGAAGACTCGTTCGAGCGCTACA
>SHVT01000059.1 GCA_009694125.1 Rhodospirillaceae bacterium
CTCAGCCGCGCTCATCGACCAAAAGGACACTTCCGCCGATTTTCTCGCCCAAATGCTCGCGGAATTGACGGCGCCGGAATCGGCGGACCGACCGCTGGGCCTGCTGGCGAGCGTGCGCTTGAGCGGCGCCGACATCGTGCTGGACGACCGCCGGCTCGGCGTCGTTTGGCGCATACCGAAGGCCGATGTGGTCGCGAACCGTGACGCCAGTGGAATTCTCGTCCTGGCATCGCTACGGACCGAAATCGGTGAACAATCCACGCAATTCGAGATCGAGGGTATCGTCGCCTCGGATGGATCCTCCGAGCTTCTTGTTGAATTTTCGGACTTTGACATCGACAACCTGGCCCACGTCGTGCCCGATTTGGAACACCTTGGCGGGCTGCGCGCAAAACTGAAGGGATCGGGGTCGGTTAGGCTGGGCCCCGGCGGCCGTGTCGAAACGGCGGCCCTGGAAGTCGTGGGCGGGCCGGGCGCCATCGTCCATCCCCGGTTGGATGTTCCGGTGCCGATCCGCAGCCTGCGTGCCAAAGCCCGTTTCAGCGGACAGGGCACGCGTCTTGAACTCGATGCCGCCGAGGCCGATTTGGGTGGGCCGGTTCTGACCGCCTCGGGGACGATCGGCGATCTCGCGGGAGCGGCAACCATGGCGGTTCGGCTCAGCCTCCGCGATCTACCGACGCCCGATCTCTACCGCTATTGGCCATCGTGGCTGGCGGAAAACGCACGCGGCTGGATCGTTGCGAACATTTCCGATGGCGCGGTGGAGGCGGTGGACCTTCAACTCAAAGGCCGCCTTGGGCCGGAATCTCCCATCGTCGACGCCTTAACCGGGACGATGCGGGCGACCGGCCTCACGGTCAGCTATTTGAGGCCGATGCTGCCAATTCGACGGGCCGCCGCCACGGCGAGTTTCGATCTCGACCGGTTCGACGTTGCGGTATCGTCCGGAACGTTGCGCGACCTAACCATCACCTCGGGCACCGTCAAGCTCACCGGATTGAGTACCGACAGTGAAAGCGCCGCGATCGACGCCACGTTGCGCGGCAAGCTGCGCGACGCGATGGAGGTCATCGACAGCAAGCCTCTCAACTACGCCGGCAAACTGGGCCTGAAACCGTCGGAAGTCGATGGCGATGCCGCCATTCGGCTGGCTCTGCGCATGCCCTTGGTCAACGATCTGGAGCTCGATCAGATCGAGATCGCCGCTTCCGCCGCACTGTCCAATGTTGCCGCCCGCCGGGTCGTCATGGGCATGGACGCCGAGGACGCGAACCTGGTCTTGAAGGTCGACAAACGCGGGCTCGATCTATCGGGCGCGGGACGAATCGCCGGTATCAACGCCAGCGTCAAATGGGTCGAGGATTTCGACGATGGCGCGGAAGTGCCGACGCGCCTCGAAGCCAAGGGGCGGATCGGTGCCGAGGACCAGGGCCGGCTTGGAATTGACTTCGCGCCCTATTTGACTGGCCCGGTCAATGTCGAACTGACGGCATTGGTAAAGGAACGGGGCAAGACGGAAATTTCGGCAAATCTCGGGCTCGACGATGCCGTTCTCGCCATTCCGCTGATCGAATGGCGAAAACCGGCCGGTACGCCGGGGACCGCGAGCCTGGAGTTGACGTTGGACCAGGCCAAGATCGGGGAAATTAGGTCCTTCGCCCTCACGACCGGGGATTTGCGCGCCGGGGGCCGGGTTGCGTTCGCCCCGGATGGCGGTCTGGCGCGAGTCCAAATTACTCAGTTTGCGCATGGCCTTACCGAAATATCCGGCAATGTCATGGCGCGTGGCAATGGCGGCTACGACATTGACGTCGTTGGGGCGGGACTGGACGCCAAACCCCTGCTCGACGCGGCAAAGCGCCCCGGCGGCGAAAAGGTACCGCTTAAGATCACCGCGAAGATTGACCGGGTGTACCTCGATCCCGCGCGCAGCCTCGGTGGTTTGACCGGCTCCCTCGTTCATGACGGCGTCCATTGGCGAACGATCAATATCGACGCCGCGACCGGACCGACGGGACAGATCGCGTTGCGTTTTGGCCAGGTTGGCGCCGGCTTGACTTTGAGCCTCAACGCTAGCGACGCCGGGGCCGCTTTGCGTGTGTTCGACGTCACGCGCAATGTCGAGGGCGGTCGGTTGCGGGTGAGCGGCACCATCGATGAAGGCTTGCCCGACCGCCCGTTGACCGGGCAGCTCGAGATCGAGAATTTCCGCATGAAACAGGCGCCCTTGCTGGCCCGACTTCTCGGCGCGGCTTCGTTGACCGGAATCGTCGATCTCTTGACCGGCGAGGGGATTCACTTCACGCGCCTGGACGGGAACTATCGAATCGTCGAGCCAAATTTGGAGATTGGCGATGTCAGGCTCTATGGCGATGCGCTCGGCGTCACCGCCAACGGCAACGTTAACTTGGACGACGAGACCGCCAAGCTTGAGGGCACGATCGTTCCGGCGTATGCGATCAACAGTCTGCTCGGCAATATCCCGGTGTTTGGACGGCTGCTGGTTGGACCCCGGGGCAGCGGCGTTTTCGCGGCCACCTACAAGGTCGCCGGGCCTCTCACCAATCCCAGCAGCCTCACGGTCAATCCCCTGGCCACGCTTGCGCCCGGTTTCCTGCGCGGGCTGTTCAACCTAATCCCCGGCGGGTCGACGACCGGTGCCCTGCCGCCCGCCCGCCCCAGCGATCCGCGCGAGGACTCAGGCGGGTAGCCCAACACGAACCAAGGCATGGCGTTTCCCGCCGACCGTAATCTTCAGCGTGCCGCCGGCGCCAAGGTCGCGCTGCGTGATCTTTTGCATCTCATCGGTCATGACCGCGTCATTGAGGCGAACGCCACCCTGGCGGATCAGCCTACGGGCCTCGCCATTGCTCTTGGCCAGGCCGGCTTCAACGACGACCCGGAAGGCCTCGATCCCTTGCGCGAACTGGGCGGCCGCGAAGGTCACGGTGGGAAGGCCGTCGGCGAGCCCGCCCTCCTCGAAGGTTTTGCGCGCGGTTTCGGCCGCATCGCGTGCGGCCGCTTCGCCGTGGCACAAGAATGTGGCGGCGCTGGCGAGTGTTTTCTTCGCCTCGTTCAGCTCCTGGCCGCGAACTTTCTCCAGCCGGGCGATTTCAGCAAGCGGAAGCTCCGTGAACAGGCGCAGGAAGCGGCCGACATCGGAATCCTCGGTGTTGCGCCAGAATTGCCAATAATCGTAGGCCGGGAGGCGGTCATCGTTCAGCCAGACCGCGCCTTGCGCGGTCTTGCCCATTTTGGCGCCGGAAGCCGTTGTGATCAGCGGTGTGGTCAGGCCGAACAGCGCGCGGTCGTCGATGCGGCGTCCCAAATCCACACCGCCGACGATGTTGCCCCATTGATCGGAGCCGCCCATTTGCAGAACACAGCCCTGTCGCCGCGCCAGTTCCAGGAAATCATAGGCCTGGAGAATCATGTAGTTGAATTCGAGAAAGGTCAGCGGCTGCTCGCGTTCGAGCCGCAGCTTCACGCTGTCGAGGGCGAGCATGCGGTTGACGGAAAAATGGCGGCCATACTCCCGGAGGAAGGGGATGTATTCGAGCCGGTCGAGCCAATCGGCGTTGTTGACCATCACGGCATCGGTTTCGCCCGATCCGAAGGACAGGAATTTGGCGAAAGCCAACTTGATGCCGGCCATGTTGCGGGCGATGTCGGCCTCGGAGAGCAGCTTGCGCGCCTCGTCCTTGCCCGAAGGATCGCCGACCTTGGTGGTGCCGCCGCCCATCAGCACGATGGGGCGGTGCCCGGTCCGCTGCAACCAACGCAGCATCATGATCGACACGAGGTTGCCGACATGCAGGCTGTCGGCGGTGCAGTCGAAGCCGATATAAGCGGCGATCCGCCCCGACATCGCGGCGGCGTCGAGGGCTTCCAGGTCCGTGCATTGATGCATGAACCCACGGTCGATGACGGTCTTCAGGAACTCGGATAGCGGATGGGTCATTTGTGTGGTCTGGGGTCGGAAAAGGGCGCGAAGGCGGGAGCACTTTAGCCGAGGCGTTGCTGGCTGTCACACGGCCCGGCTTGGCCCGGCGCGCGGGCGAACAGTCGAACTATGGCTTGGCGGTGGCGTCCGCCGCCCGTTTGATCGCGGCGATGACCGCCGGCGGGTTTGCGAAGTGAACCATATGGCCGGCACCCGGCAGAACCGTCAGCTCCGATCCCGGGGTTGCGGCGTGAAGGCGCTCACCGTGATCCTTGAGGGGAGTCACCGGGTCGGCGTTGCCGGAAACGATGGCGACGGGCATGCGCACGTCGCCGAGGCGGCTCGAAAGCGCGCGCAGGTCGCCGGCGAAATGGCGCCGCTCCTCGGACCACGCCAGGAACGATCGCGGCAGCAGGCCAAAGGCCGCGATCGTGTCTTCATAACGTTGCGGCGGTATCTGGGGTGCGAAGGACTCCCGGATATGCCCGGGGAGTTGCCCGCGCCCAGCGGGTACCAGAAGTAGATTAACGAACATCGGCCCGATGAACGGCATTTCCGCTAGGCGCGCGGGAAACGGCGCGTCGTCGGACGTCGTGTAGACCACGGGAGCAAGCAGGACGAGTCCGCCCACGCGTTCGGGCCGGTCGAGCGCGAGTTGCAGGGCTATGGCCGCGCCATAGGAATGCCCGACGACGATCGGTCTTTCGACGCCAAGTGCGGCCAAGGCATCCGCGATGATGCGGGCATCGGTGGCGATGGTGAGGTTCTCTCCTGCCGGACGGCCGCTATGACCATGGCCCGGTCGGTCGAAAGCAATGGCATCGAAAGAACGCGCGACCTCGCCGAAGATTGAGAACACGAAATCCTGAAGCACCACGGCCCCGCCATGGATCATCACCACCGGGCGACCCTCGCCGGCGCGGATGTAGTGCAGATTCATGCCGTCGATCGGGAGCATGCGGCCGAGCGGCGGGTAATCCACTTCCACGCGCAAGCTGTAGTATCGCGTGGACACGGCGAGTCCGGCGCAAATGGTTGCAATAACAATGGTGAGGGCGACCACGCCGTACCAAAAGGCGGTGCCATCGTGCCGGCGCCGCCGGGTATTCGACCAGGGCTGCGACTGCGGCGATTCGATCAACATTTCGGCGCTGGCCTCAATTCGATGGCGACGGGTTCTTGACGCTTCCCGTTTGCGCGGCAAGCCGGTCGAGTGCTCCCTGAAGGATATAGGCTGCGGCCATCTTGTCCACCACCTGCGCCCGCCGGGCCCTGGAGACATCGGCCTCCAGCAGGGTACGCGTCACCGCGGCCGTGGATAACCTCTCATCCCAAAAGGCGAGGGGCAGGTCGATGATCGCGAGTAGATTGAATGCGAATTGGCGCACCGATTGGCAACGCGGACCGTGGCTGCCGTCTAAGGCGATCGGCAAGCCAACGATGAGCCCGCCGATTCCGAGTTTGGCGATCAACGCGCCGATCTTTTCGACGTCGGCGGCGAACCGCCCGCGCTTCAGCGTCTCCAGCGGCGTGGCGACGGTCAGCGTTGAATCGGACAAAGCCAGGCCGATCGTTTTCTGGCCAACATCGAGTCCCAGCAAACGCTGACCCGGGCGGAGGTCGGTCCTGAGTTCGTCGGGGTTGCGGAGGGGCATATCGGATGTTAACGTCGCGCCCCTTGGCCGGGGGCCGCAGCAATCCAGGCTTCGCGCCGATCGGAGACTTACCGCATGTCGATCGATAAAGCCACCGTGGCGCACATCGCCGCGCTGGCCCGCATCCGAGTGCCCGAGGCCGACCTTGAGCGCCTTGCCGGCGAACTTCGCAAAATCGTTGCCTGGATCGAGCAGCTCGACGAGATCGATACCAGCGGCGTCGAGCCGATGGCGAGTGTCGTGGAAATGACGACGCCGCAACGCCCCGACGAGGTGAACGATGGCGACTGCCGCGACAAGGTGCTCGCCAACGCGCCCGCCGCTTCCCACGGATTCTTCACCGTGCCGAAGGTTGTTGAGTAATGAGTGAGCTTTGCGATCTGACCATTGCCCAAGCGCGCGACGGCTTGCGCACCCGGCGATTTTCGGCACGCGAGCTGACCGCGGCCCATGTCAAGGCGATGGAGGCCGCGCGCGGCCTCAACGCCTTTATCACTGAAACCCCCGAACGCGCTCTTGCCGATGCCGCCCGCGCCGATGTTCGCATCGCCGCCGGCGATGCCCGGGCGCTTGAGGGCATTCCGCTCGCGATCAAGGATTTGTTCTGCACGGAAGGCGTGCCGACGACGGCCGCGTCGCACATCCTGGACGGTTTTAAGCCGCCTTACGAATCAACCGTGACCGCGAAGTTGTGGGCGCAGGGCGCGGGCATGCTCGGCAAGGCCAATCTAGACGAATTCGCGATGGGTTCGTCGAACATGACCAGTTATTACGGCGCCGTGCGAAGCCCCTGGCGGCGACGCGGCGACGACCGGCCCTTGGTGCCCGGCGGCTCATCCGGCGGCTCGGCCGCGGCCGTCGCGGCGCGTATCGCCATGGCCGCCTTGGGCACCGATACCGGCGGCTCGATCCGGCAGCCGGCCTCCTTCACCGGACTTGTCGGAATGAAACCGACGTATGGACGCTGCTCGCGTTGGGGCATCGTCGCCTTTGCATCCTCGCTCGATCAAGCCGGGTCGCTGACGCGCACGGTCCGCGATTCTGCGATCATGCTGCGCGCCATGTCCGGCCACGACCCGAAGGATTCGACCTCGGCGACGCTGCCGGTGCCTGACTACGAAGCGGCGCTGACCGGCAACATCCGTGGATTGCGCTTTGGTGTGCCGAAGGAATATCGCGTCGAGGGCATGCCGGCTGAAATCGAAAAACTGTGGCAGACCGGGATCGAATGGCTGCGAGCGGCGGGCGCGGAGCCGGTGGACATCAACCTCAAGCTGACCAAGTACGCGCTGCCGACCTATTACATCATCGCGCCGGCCGAGGCTTCATCGAACCTCGCGCGTTATGACGGCGTGCGTTTCGGACTGCGTGTCGAGGGCAAGAGCATCGAAGAGATGTATGAAGCGACGCGCGCCGTAGGTTTTGGCGATGAAGTAAAACGCCGTATTCTGGTCGGCACCTATGTGCTCTCGGCCGGCTATTACGACGCCTATTACCTGAAGGCGCAGCGGGTGCGGGCGCTGATCGCCGCGGATTTCAAACGCGCCTTCGAGAAGGTTGATGTCATCCTCACGCCGACCGCTCCCAGCGCGGCCTTCGCGATCGGCGAAAAGATGGACGACCCGCTCGCCATGTATTTGAACGATGTCTTCACCGTGCCGATCAGTCTCGCCGGTTTGCCGGGGATTTCGGTGCCGGCGGGTCTCTCCGCCGAAGGGCTGCCCCTCGGGCTCCAAGTCATCGGCCGCGCCTTCGACGAGGAAACGGTGTTGCGCGCGGCCGAGAGCCTTGAGCGCGCGGCAAATTTCACAGCGCGCCCCCCGGCGTTGACCTGAGGCGCGAGATGTCGCTGATCGAGGGCAAGACGGGAAATTGGGAAGTCGTGATTGGGCTCGAAGTCCACGCCCAAGTCGTGTCCCAGTCCAAGCTGTTCTCCGGTGCCGCCACCGGTTTTGGCGCGGAGCCCAACACCCAGGTCTCGCCGGTCGATGCCGCCTTCCCCGGAATGTTGCCCGTCATCAATCGTTTTTGCGTGGAGCAGGCGGTCAAGACCGGGATCGGCATCGAGGGCAAGGTCAACCCGATCTCCGTGTTCGACCGTAAGAACTATTTCTACGCAGACCTGCCGGCCGGCTATCAGATTTCGCAGTTCACGCGCCCCATCGTCAGCGGCGGCTCGATCGCGCTCGATCTTCCCGAGGGGCGGTCGCGGACCATCGGCGTCACCCGGCTGCACCTCGAACAAGACGCAGGCAAGAGCCTGCACGACCAGCATCCAAACCTTACTTATGTCGATCTCAACCGCGCCGGCACGGCGCTTATGGAGATCGTTTCCGAACCTGAGTTGCGGAGCGCGGAAGAAGCGGGAGCCTATCTGCGGAAGCTACGCATGATCCTGCGTTATCTCGGCACGTGCGACGGCAACATGGAGGAGGGGAGCCTCCGCTGCGACGCCAATGTTTCCGTGCGCAAGCCGGGGGCGCCGTTGGGCACGCGTTGCGAGATCAAGAACGTGAACTCGATCCGCTTCGCCATGCTGGCGATCGACTACGAGGCGCGCCGTCAGATCGAGATGATCGAGGAGGGCGGCATCGTCAAACAGGAAACGCGGCTATTCGATTCCGCGCGCGGCGTCACGCGGCCGATGCGGTCCAAGGAACAGGCGCATGACTACCGTTATTTCCCCGACCCAGATTTGTTGCCCTTGGTCCTCGATCCCGCTGAGATCGAGCGCCTCCGCGCCGCGATGCCCGAATTGCCGGACCGCAAGAAAGAGCGTTTCATCCAGGACTACAAACTGACGTCCTACGATGCCGGCGTGTTGGTGTCGGAACGCTTGACTGCCGATTTTTTCGAACGTGTCGCCAAGGGACGGGATGCGCGGGCCGCGGCGAATTGGGTGACGGGCGAGCTGTTCGGACTGCTCAACAGGGCCGGCAAGGGGATCGAACAATCGCCGGTCTCGGCCGACGCCATCGGGGCGCTTCTTGACCTGATCGCCGACAACACGGTCTCCGGCCGCACCGCCAAGGATGTGTTCGCCGAGATGTTCGAAACCGGCAAGGACGCCGCTGCCATCGTCGAGGCCAAGGGGCTGCGCCAAGTCACCGATAGCGGCGCGATCGAGGCCGCCGTGGACCGGGTGATCGCCGAGCAGCCGGAAAAGGTCGCGGAGTTCCGTGCCGGCAAGGACAAGCTGTTAGGCTATTTCGTCGGTCAGGTGATGAAGGCGACCGGGGGCAAGGCCAATCCGGGCACTCTCAACGAACTTCTAAAAAAGAAGCTCTCGGGCTAATCCCGGCGACCATGATCGCGCTCTATACCGCGGGCACGCCCAACGGCCACAAGATTTCCATCATGCTGGAGGAAGTCGGGCTGCCCTACACCGTGCACAAAATTCATATCCTCAAGGGCGAGCAATTCGCGCCCGACTTCGTTGCGATCAATCCCAACAGCAAGATTCCCGCGATCGTCGACAGCGACGGTCCGGACGGGAAGCCCATCACCCTGTTCGAATCGGGCGCGATCCTTCTGTATCTGGCCGACAAGACCGGAAAGCTGATCCCCGCCGATCGCCGCGGGCATTGGGAGGTCGTGCAGTGGCTGATGTTCCAGATGGGCGGAGTCGGGCCGTTTTTCGGGCAGGCCCATCATTTCATGCGCTTCGCCAAGGAAAAGCTGCCCTACGCCATCGAACGCTATCGCACGGAGACGCGGCGGCTTTACGGCGTGTTGGACCGCCATCTCGCGGAGCGAGACTACCTTGCCGGCGATTATTCGATCGCCGACATCGCCACCTTTCCCTGGGTCACCCGGCATGACTGGCAGGAGGTGGCGCTGGAGGAATTCCCCAACGTCGAGAAATGGTTCGACGCCATCGCCGCCCGCCCCGCGGTCGTGCGGGGCTTGGCCGTGCCCACTTGAGCCAGGGTTATGCGTATGCTCAGGCGGTCGCGGCGGATTGGGTCTTGGGCGTTGATTTCGTCGAAAAGGTCAGGACCGCGGAGCCGTTCTTCATGCCGCCCAGCGCCGAGAGTTCGTGGCGGCAGGCTTCCAGAGTCGCTTGCTCGCGCGCGTCCTCGCGATCGGTGACGCAGAGACAGCTCAATTTGATTTCGACGAGGTCGAGAAGGGTTTCGATGGAGCGTTTGGAAAGAGCCATGTGACTTCCCCTGTCGCTAATGTCGTTTCCCACGTTCCGATTCTGCGCCATCGACGGTTAACGATACGTGAACGCGCGAAACCCTGGGAAAGCGGCCAATTGGCGTCACCCGGCGGCGGCCGATTTCGCGCGGCCGCGCAGGAAACGCAGGCGACAGCCGCGCATCCGCCGCGGCATCGAATACATTTCGGGGGAGAGGCCCGGATAAAGCTCGCCTTCGATGGACCTGATCTTGCGTTCGATGCGGCGGAGAATTGTCCTGACGCTGAGTTCGCGGGTCATGGCGGCGGCCTTCGAGGCGGCTGTTCAAGGGTAGCCACCATCATGCACGGCTGTCGTTAATTTCGTCTGAACGGCGGCGACGGTTCACCCCGGCGATTGATCCAGATCAATGAAACCTCCCGCGTTTTTCGCGAAACATCCCTCCACTGAAATTCGGAGGTGTACCGTGAGTGAACTCGCGATTCCTTTTGTGGTGATGTTTTTGACGGTTGCCGTTCTCCTTGGCCTCATCCTGGCCAGCCGGTCGTGGTTGATTCAACGCGATCAAATCCTGGCGAAGGGCTGCTCTTCGCCCGACGGTTGGTGCGACCGGGGACCGACCTGCCTGGGCTGCACCGGCCACCCGGGATAGGTCCGCCAAGTAAATGGCCCGCCGAGGATGCGGGCCGGTGACCGCGCCGAACCTGGTCGCGCGATGGGCCGGTGGCTCCCGCCTGCGCGTGCGGCGCCGTTCTTTTCTTTCGTTCGGGACGGCAGCGTGCTAAGTGCTTGCCCCGCATACGCCGTGGTAAGAGCCGCTCACGGCGGAGGGGTGGCCGAGTGGCTGAAGGCGGCGGTTTGCTAAACCGTTATAGGGTGTAAAGCCCTATCGTGGGTTCGAATCCCATCCCCTCCGCCAATTCCACTTTCGCCGACTTTCGCTGACCACTCGAATCGCGCAGTTTTGTTGGTCTTATTGCTGCTTCTTAGTTCTTGCGCCTTCGCCGACATTCGCTGTAAACCTACGGAAATCAGTGGGTAAATCCGTAGGTTTGGCGGACGATCTGGGCGGCGATGGATGGCTCGGCAGATCAATAGGCTTTCGGCCAGAGGGCTAGAGGCGAAGCCGCCGGGCATGCACCCCGATGGGGGCGGCCTATATCTGCAGGTTGCGGGCGACAAGGCCCGTTCATGGATTTTCCGTTTCTCCATTGGCGGTCGCGAGAGACTGATGGGCCTGGGGCCCTTCGGTCCCGTCACCCTGGCGCAAGCTCGTCAGAAGGCCGACGACGCACGCCAAAAGGTCGGGGCAGGCATCGACCCGATCAAAGAACGGCGGGACGGGAAGCAAGCCGCGAAGCTCGACGCCGCGAAGTCGATCACGTTCAAGGAATGTGGTCGGCAGTACATCGAAGCCCACAATGCCGGATGGAAGAACGAAAAGCATAAGGCGCAGTGGGCCAGTACACTGGAAGCCTATGTTTACCCGGTGTTCGGCGATCTGTCGGTGCAGTCGGTCGATCTCGCTCTAGTCACCAAAGTTTTGGAGCCGATCTGGACGAAAAAAACCGAGACCGCTACCAGAGTTCGGCAGCGCATCGAGGCGGTGTTGGATTGGGCCGGGGCGCGCGGCTATCGGTCGGCGGAAAATCCCGCCCGGTGGCGCGGGCTTCTCAACAAGCTGCTCCCTAAGCCGTCAAAGGTGCGCGCGGTCGTCCATCATGCCGCGATGCCCTATTCGGAGATTGGGGACTTCATGATTGGCCTCCGCAAGCATGACAGCGTGACGGAAGCTGCGCTGGAGTTCGCCATCCTGACTGCCGCGCGATCGGGCGAAGTGACCGAGGCGCTCTGGCCCGAAGTGGATTTGAATGGCGAGTTGTGGACCATCGGGGCTAATCGCATGAAGGCCAAGAAAGAACATCGCGTCCCGCTGTCTCCTGCGGCTGTTGCCGTGCTCAAGCGCATGAAGGTGATCAAGCGAGACGAATTTGTCTTTCCCGGTCTGCGGAAAGGCAGGCCGATCTCTGGCGCGTCGCTATCTGATTTGATGGACCGCCTAGGCGCTGGGAAATACACGCTGCACGGCTTCCGGTCGTGCTTCCGCGATTGGGTTGCGGAGCAAACCGCATACCCAAACGAGGTCGCCGAAATGGCGCTGGCCCATGCGGTGGGAGACAAAGTTGAAGCTGCGTACCGTCGCGGCGATCTGTTCGAGAAGCGCCGTAGGCTGATGGACGACTGGGCGAAGTATTGCGCCAGGCCGAGCAAAAAGCCCGGCGTGGTTGTCCCGATAAGAGGCGAAGCGTAGAATCCGAATTGCAGGGATAGAGGGCACTCGACAAAGCCGGTATCCGCACCGGCCTTCCCTGCAACCATCAAATGCGGGCGCTCTTGCGGAGGCGCGAATATTGCCCTTGAAGAATGACATTCGCTCGCGGCGGTGGGACTGGAAACAGGCCATCAAGTATATCGCCTTCGACAAACCCGAAGGCCGGGACGCGCCCTTGCTTGGACCCAATGCGGAGGACCGCCGCGGAGTGACCTGACCGGTTGTTTTTGTACCAGGGGATTTGAGAGAGTTAACCTGGACAGAAGGAGCTGGAGATGCCGAGACGAACATTCACGCCTGAACAGATCGTTGCAAAACTGAGACAAATTGAAGTGCTGATGGCAGCTGGCAAGACTG
>SHVT01000003.1 GCA_009694125.1 Rhodospirillaceae bacterium
TGTAGCGCTCGAACGAGTCTTCAAACCGGATCACAAAAGCCTCCCATAGCATCGTCGTCCGTCGCATTCGCCTGCCCTCCAGAACAGGTGGCGAACATGCCGGACAACTCACGCGCTACAAAAGGCGGACAACTCGTGCGTCAACGACACCCGATCGCGGCCTACTCGTCAGCCGTATCGCGCAGGGCTAGAATAGGCGTGTCCTCGATCCGGCCTCGGACCGGCGGGGCGGGAAGCCGACCCGCGACAATGTCCCAGCCAGCCACGCAAGAGTCACCGGCCCCCAGGGCGGAATTCGCCGTCAGCGTCGATCTGACCGCGGTCGTCGTGGCCGTGACCGACGACCAACCGCGCGTTCTGATCGTACGCCCGGCGGAGGTTTCGACCGGCGAAAGGCTGGACGCATTGCCCTCCGGCCCTCTTGAACTCGGCCACCGGACGCTCGAATCCGGCCTGCGCGCCTGGGTGGAGGCGCAGGCCCGCGCCAAACTCGGCTACATCGAGCAGCTCTACACCTTTGGCGACCGCGACCGCACCGCCCTGAAGGTGCCGACCGGCCGCATCCTTTCGATCGGTTACCTGGCGCTGGCGCGAGAAACCGGAGCGGCGGCCGCCAACACCTCGTGGCAGGATTGGTATCGGTATTTTCCGTGGGAGGATTGGCGGCGCGGCCGGCCCTCCATCCTCGATCGGCTGGAGCCGACGCTGCGCGCTTGGGTGGCGGCGGGGCCATCGCGGGTGGAACAGACCACGCGCAAAACTCGGATCAGCGTGGCCTTCGGGCTTGATGGGGCCCGCTGGAGCGAGGAACGGGTGTTGGAGCGATACGAGCTGCTATACGAGATCGGCCTGGCCTTTGAGGCTCACCGCGACGGCTCGCCGACCGGATGCGCGCAATCCGATGTGCCCACGGAGGCGCAACCGATGACCGCCGACCACCGCCGTATCCTGGCCACCGGCATCGCCCGGCTGCGCGGCAAGATCAAGTATCGCCCGGTCGTCTTCGAGCTGATGCCGCCGGCGTTCACCTTGTTACAACTCCAGCGCACCGTGGAGGCATTGGCCGGGCTGCGCCTGCACAAACAGAATTTTCGGCGGCTGGTCGCCCAACAGGGCCTGGTCGAGGAGACCGGGGGAATAGTCACCGGCACCGGCGGCCGCCCCGCCCGCGAGGTCCGTTTCCGCCACGAAGTGCTCATCGAACGGCCGGCGCCGGGCCTCCGCCTGCCAATCGCCCGCTAACGCCGCAAATCCCCCCGGTTGGCAAAATCCGCTTGACTTTCTTATGCTCAAGATTAGCATAATAGGCGTCTTTCGGGTCACCTCGCGCGCACTAATGCTCATTTTGAGCATAGGAGGCGTCAATGACGATACTGGCCGAGGTCCAGCCGGCGACCAAATCCCGCGCCAAACGGGCCGAAAGCACCGCGCTCTATGAGCGCGTGCGCCGTGTCGTGCCGGCCGTGGAATGGCCGGTCTTCGCCCCCGACATCGACGCGATCCTGACGCTAAAGCGCGAGAAGAACGCCGTCATCCTGGCGCATAACTACCAGACCCCGGAGATCTTCCACTGCGTCGCCGATATTGTTGGGGATTCGCTGGCGCTGGCGCGCGAGGCCGCGCGCACCCAGGCCGATGTCATCGTCATGGCCGGCGTCCACTTCATGGCGGAAACCGCGAAGCTGCTCAACCCGGCGAAGACCGTCCTGATCCCGGACTTGAAGGCCGGCTGTTCGCTGGCCGAATCCATCACCGCCGCCGATGTTCGCCTGCTGCGCGAGCGTTATCCCGGCGTGCCGGTGGTCAGCTACGTCAACACCTCGGCCGAAGTTAAGGCCGAGTCCGACATTTGCTGCACATCGGGCAACGCCCGCGCCGTCGTCAAATCAATGGGCACGGATAGCGTCATCATGCTGCCCGACGAGTTCCTGGCCCAAAACATCGCGGCCGAGACAAAGGTGAAGATCATTGCCTGGAAGGGTCGATGCGAGGTCCATGAACGTTTCAGCGCCGCCGACATCCACGAGCTTCGTGCCAGCCATCCGGGAATTATCGTGCTCGCCCATCCCGAATGCCCGCCCGAAGTGGTCGCGGAGGCCGACTACACCGGTTCGACCAAGGGAATGAGCGATTATGTCGCCCGCGAAAAGCCGGCTCGGGTCGTGCTGATCACGGAATGTTCGATGAGCGACAATGTCGCCGTCCAGTACCCGGAGATCGACTTCGTGCGGCCCTGCAATCTTTGCCCGCATATGAAGCGGATCACCCTGCCCAAAATCCGCCGCGCGCTGGAAACCATGACCCACCCCGTCCACATCGACCCGGCCATCGCGGCGCGGGCGCGGCGCGCGGTCGACCGGATGCTGGCGGTCGGGCCGCGTTGAGCGGCAGAACGTCCACGCTGCGAACCGAAGCGGTCGTCGTCGGCGCCGGCATTGCCGGCCTGACCGCGGCGCTGCGTTTGGCGCCGATGCGGGTTGTTGTGCTGGGCGCCGCCCCGCTCGGCGAAGCGGCGGCCAGCGCCTGGGCGCAGGGCGGCGTCTCCGCGGCGCTCGATGCCGCTGACAGTCCCGAGATTCACGCCGCCGACACACTCGCCGTCGCCGGCGGCATCGCCGACCTCGCGATCGCGGCCGGCGTCACCGCCGAGGCGCAAGCCCGCATCGAGGAATTGGGCGCGCTCGGCGTGCGTTTCGACCGGACCGGCGACGGCAAACTTCGTCTCGGCCGCGAGGGCGGTCACAGCCGCCATCGGATCGTCCATGCCATCGGTGACGGCACCGGCGGCGAAATCATGCGGGTTTTGACCGCTGCCGCCCGCGCCAGCGAACACATCACCCTGCTCGACGGCGCGCTCGCGCGGTCGTTGCTCGCCCCCGGAGCGGTCGTTGGGGTGCTGGTGGAACGCGGCGGCGAAACCGTTCAACTGCTCGCCGATTCCGTCGTTCTCGCCACCGGCGGGATTGGCGGGATCTATCGCTTCACCAGCAACCCGCTGACGGCGCGCGGGCTGGGGCTGGCGCTGGCCGCCCGCGCCGGCGCGGTTCTGTCCGATCTCGAATTTGTTCAATTTCATCCGACCGCGCTGGATGTCGGGCGCGACCCCATGCCGCTGGTCACCGAGGCGCTGCGCGGCGAAGGCGCGGTGTTGCTCGATGCGGCCGGGCAGCGTTTCATGCCGGCGCTGCATGAACTGGCGGAACTCGCCCCCCGCGATGTCGTCGCCCGCGCCGTTGCCCGACACCGGGCCTCCGGCCGCGTCTTCCTCGACGCCCGCGCCGCCCTCGGCGAATCCTTCCCCCAGCGTTTTCCGACGGTCTTCACGGCCTGCCAAGCCGCCGGGCTGGACCCGCGGACAACACCGATCCCAATCGCGCCGGCCGCGCATTACCACATGGGCGGGGTCTCCACCGATGGCGTCGGGCGCAGCTCCCTGGCCGGGCTTTGGGCCGTGGGCGAGGTCGCGGCCACCGGGTTGCACGGCGCCAACCGGCTGGCCAGCAACTCCTTGCTCGAAGCCCTGGTCTTCGCCACCCGCGCCGCTCATGACATCAAAGGACGCACGCCCGCCTCGGCGAGACCCACGCCCGTCACCCCGGCGATGACCGCTGGGGCGGTCGAAACGCCCGCCTTTGCCCGGGTGCGCACGTTGATGACCGAAGCCATCGGCGTCGAGCGCGAGGAACACACCATGCGCCGGGCGCTCGCCGAATTGCGGGGCTTGCGGGCGGAAATCGAGCCGGTTTCATGGCCGCAATGCGCGGCAACCCTGGTCGCCGAATTGGTCGCGACCGCCGCCCTGCGCCGGCGTGAAAGCCGCGGCGCCCATTTCCGCGCCGATCATCCGGCCGCCCAACCCGCTTTGGCGCGGCGCAGCTATCTGACATTGGCGGAGGTCGGCACCGACATTGACGCCGAGGCCGGGGTCCCCAGGCGAAAGGCCACCCCGTGACGCTCGCGCCGCTGCCCGACTTGCTCACCGAGCCGTTGGTCCGTGCCGCGCTGCTTGAAGATTTGGGCGCCGCCGGCGACATCACTACGGCCAGCGTCGTGCCCGAGTCGACGCGCGCGCGCGCCGTCATCGCCACGCGGCAGAACGGCACCGTCGCCGGCCTCGATTGCGCGCGGCTCGCCTTCCACTTGCTGGATCCGGGCATCGCTATCGCCATCCACCGGCCTGAGGGCAGCAAGGTCGCGGCGGGCGACATCATCGCCGTGGTCAGCGGCCCGGCACGGCCGATCTTGAGCGGCGAACGTGTCGCCCTCAATTTCATGGGGCATTTGTCGGGCGTGGCGACGGCAACCGCGACCCTGGTCGAGGCCATCGCCGGTCAGCGCGCCCGCCTCGTCTGCACACGCAAGACCACGCCGGGCCTGCGGGCCCTTGAGAAACACGCCGTTCGAGCGGGCGGCGGCCTTAATCACCGATTCGGTCTCGATGACGGCGTTCTCATCAAGGACAACCACATCGCCGCTGCGGGCGGCCTGCGGCCGGCGATCGACCGCGCCCGCCGCGCCATCGGCCATATGGTCAAGATCGAGGCCGAGGTCGAGACCCTGGCCCAACTGGAAGAGGCGCTGGCGGCCGGCGTCGATGCCGTGCTTCTGGACAACATGGCGCCGAAACTGCTCGCCGAGGCGGTGACGATGATCGGAGGCCGCGCGATCAGCGAGGCGTCGGGCGGTGTCACCCGCGAGACGGTGTTGGAAATCGCCGCGACCGGAGTCGATCTGATCTCCGTGGGGTGGATCACCCACAGCGCGCCCGCGCTCGACCTCGGACTCGATTTCGACTCACACTAACGGCCGATGCCGGCCAACCCCAAATGCGCTATCATGCGCCCGTGAGCAGCATCCCGATTTCGGTTTCCGGCCTGACGGCCAGTGCGGCGCGCCTCGCGGCTAGTGCGTCCAACGTCGCCAATGCCCGCACCCGCGGGCCGGTGCCGCAAACGCCGGCGACGACCCCGCCGCCCGTCGACCAAAAGGACAAACCCGAGGTCTATCGGGCCATCGACACCGTGCAGACCAGCACGCGTGAGGGCGCCAATGTCGGCGGCACGCGCGCCACCTACCGGACACGGCAGCCGGAGTTCGTTCAGGAATACGATCCGTCATCGCCGCTCGCCAACGACGACGGCCTGGTGGCGGCGCCCAATGTCGACCCGGCCGGCGAAATCGTCGAACAGAAACAGGCCGAGGGCGCGTACAAGGCGAATCTGAAGGCCGTTCAGGTCGCCGACGACATGATGAAGAGCCTGCTCGACATCAAGGCCTGATCCGCAGCCGCTTCAACCCGGTCGGCGTCGCGCGTCAGACCTACGACTGATACCGCCGGCCCGCTGACTGAATATCCTGCCGGCATGAATGTCATGCCAACATCGGTCTCGGGCCTCGCGATGATGCTCGCGGCAAGCGCCTCGAACCCCGCAGCCGGCCCGGCCCGCGGCCCGGCGACGCAACCGTCTTCCGCGCAATCGCTGCCTGAACCAGCCGTCGCGCAAGGCGCCGCGCGGCAGGCCAGTCCATCCGCCGGTTCCGTCGCTGTCGACGATCGCGAAAACACCAGCGGCGCCCGGCCTCGCTCGGTCCAATTGTCGCCGCGGCCGGGTTACATTCCGCAATACGACCCATCGTCGCCCAATGGCGATCCGGGCGCCGATGTCGTGAAACAGAAACGCGCCGAAGACGCCTATCGAGCCAGTCTGAAGGCCGGGTACATCGCCGATGAAATGATGAGCCTGATCGACATCAAGACCTGATCCAAGGCCATGTCAGCGCGGCAGGCTGCTGCGCCCCATCAGCAATTCATCAACCGCGCGCGCGCATTGGCGACCTTCGCGAATCGCCCAGACGACCAGCGACTGACCGCGGCGCATGTCGCCCGCGGCAAAAAGCCTCGGCACCGATGTCCGGTAATTGTCGACGTCGGCCTTCACATTGCCGCGTGCATCCAGCGCCGCGCCCGATTGTTCGATCATCCCGGCCCGGCGCGGCCCGACGAATCCCATGGCCAGCAAGACCAGATCGGCCCGCAGGCGGAATTCGCCCCCGGCGATCTCCTTCATCTGACTGCGCCCATGGGCGTCCTTCACCCATTCCATCCGCATGCATTCAAGCGCCTCGACCCGGCCATTGGCACCGATCGCCCGCTTGGTCACCACCGACCAATCGCGCTCGCAGCCTTCCTCTTGCGATGAGGACGTACGCAGCCGCAGCGGCCAATCGGGCCAGCTCAATCCCTTGTTTTCCTTCTCCGGCGGCTTGGGCATGATCTCGAGCTGCACGATGGAAGCGGCGCTCTGGCGCCCCGAGGTGCCGATGCAATCCGATCCGGTGTCGCCGCCGCCGATGACGATGACATGTTTGTCCTTGGCGGTAATGAGGCCCTGAGGGGCGGCCTTGCGTTCGTCGTCGCCGGCCACGCGTTTGTTCTGCTGGGTCAGGAAATCCATGGCGAAATGGATGCCTTGCAGTTCTCGGCCCGGCACCTCCAGGTCGCGCGGCGCCTCGGCGCCGCCGGTCAAGGCGACCGCGTCGTATTCCTCGAGCAGTACCTTCAGCGGAACGGCAACGCCGACTTCGACGCCGGTCCGAAATTCCACGCCCTCCGCCGCCATCTGAGCCATGCGGCGATCGATCGGGCCCTTCTCCATCTTGAAGTCGGGGATCCCATAACGGAGCAACCCGCCGATGCGATCGTGTTTTTCAAACACGACGACGTTATGCCCGGCACGCGCCAATTGCTGCGCGCAAGCCAAGCCCGCGGGCCCGGAACCGACGACACCAACACGTTTTCCCGTCCGCCGCGACGGGAGCACCGGCGCAATCCAACCCTCATCCCATCCCCGATCGACGATCAAACATTCGATGGTCTTGATGGTGACGGGATTGTCGTCGATGTTCAGCGTGCACGACGCTTCGCAGGGCGCCGGACAGACGCGGCCGGTGAATTCGGGAAAATTATTGGTCGAATGCAACGCATCGAGCGCGGCCTTCCACTGGTCCCGATACACCAGATTGTTCCAATCCGGGATCAGGTTGTTGACCGGGCAGCCCTGGTGGCAGAACGGAATGCCGCAATCCATGCAACGCGCGGCTTGGCGGCCGACTTCGAGATAGGCCATCGGCTGGACGAGTTCGGTCCAGGTCTTGCGGCGCGCCTCGACCTTGACATAGCCACGGTCCTGACGCGCGATTTCGAGGAAACCGGTCGGTCTGCCCATGAACTGACTCGCAAAAAAACTGACTATTCGGCGGCGACCTTGGCCGCTTTCTTTTCCGCCTTCAACTCCAGCAAGGCACGGCGGTAATCCCGGGGCGTGACCTTGACGAAGCGCCTGACCGATTCATCCCAGGTTGAAAGCAGGTGCCGCGCCCGCGCGCTGCCGGTGTAAAGGACGTGGCGCTCGATCAGAATCCGCAGGCGCTCGGCATCGAAACGCAGCATGTCGCCCATGCCGCTATTTTCCGCGCTGACCGAACGCGCGCGCGGACGATCGGCGTCCTCGGCGGGGGCAGCGTCCGCCGGCGCGACCGGCTCGACATCGACCATGGCCACATTGCACAGATCCTTGAAGCGACCGTCCGGGTCGTAAGCATAGGCGATGCCGCCCGACATGCCCGCGGCGAAATTGCGGCCGGTTTCGCCCAACACGGCGACGACGCCCCCGGTCATGTATTCACAACCGTGATCGCCCGTGCCCTCGACCACGGTGACCGCGCCGGAATTGCGCACGGCGAAACGTTCACCCGCGACGCCCTCGAAATAGGCCTCGCCGGCGATGGCGCCATACAGCACGGTGTTGCCGATGATGATGTTCTCGGATGGGATGCGGCGGGACTCGGCGGGCTGACGCACGATCAGCTTGCCGCCGGACAGACCTTTGCCGACATAGTCATTGGCGTCGCCGGTCAATTCCAGCGTGACGCCGCGGGCGAGGAAAGCGCCGAAGCTTTGACCGGCATTGCCACGGAAGCGGGCGATGATGGTGTCTTCCGGCAGGCCGGCGTGGCCATATTTCTTGGCGACCTGTCCCGACAACATGGTGCCGACGGTGCGATGAACGTTGCGGATGGCGCGTTCGATGCGAACCGGCTCGCTTTTCTCCAGCGCCGGCTTGGCCGCCGCGATCAATTCATGGTCGAGCGCATGTTCAAGGCCGTGATTCTGCTTCTCGCAATTGTGGACAGCCACACCCTTCCGCGCAGGCGCCTGATGGAGGATGCGGCTGAGATCGACACCCTTGGCCTTCCAATGATCGAGGGCGGGGCGCATATCCAGCCGGTCGACGCGCCCGACCATCTCGTCGAGTGTGCGGAAGCCCAGTTTCGCCATGATTTCGCGCAATTCTTCGGCGACGAAAAAGAAGTAATTGATCGCGTGTTCCGGCTGCCCGGTGAACCGCTTGCGCAGCACCGGGTCCTGCGTGGCGACGCCGACCGGACAGGTGTTCAAGTGGCATTTGCGCATCATGATGCAGCCGATGGCGATCAGCGGCGCGGTGGCGAACCCGAACTCGTCGGCCCCCAGCAACGCACCGATGGCCACGTCGCGACCGGTGCGCAAACCGCCATCGACCTGAACCGCGATGCGCCCGCGCAGCCCGTTGAGCACCAAAGTCTGCTGCGTTTCCGCAAGGCCGATCTCCCAAGGCGAGCCGGCATGGGTGAGCGAGGTCAGCGGCGAGGCGCCGGTGCCGCCATCGAAGCCGGCGATGGTCACGTGATCGGCGCGCGCCTTGCTGACGCCGGCGGCCACGGTGCCGACGCCGACCTCGGAAACCAGCTTCACCGAGACGCGGGCGGCGGGATTGGCGTTTTTGAGATCGTGGATAAGCTGCGCCAAATCCTCGATCGAATAGATGTCGTGATGCGGCGGCGGCGAAATCAGACCGACGCCGGGCGTCGAATGGCGCACGCGCGCGATATTTTTGTCGACCTTGTGGCCGGGAAGCTGCCCGCCTTCGCCCGGCTTGGCGCCCTGCGCCATCTTGATCTGAAGATCGTCGGCGTTGACCAGATATTCCGCGGTCACGCCGAAGCGGCCCGACGCCACCTGTTTGATCGCCGACCGCATGGAATCGCCGTTGGGCATCGGCGTGAAGCGATCGGCCTCCTCGCCGCCTTCGCCCGTATTGGATTTGCCGCCGATGCGGTTCATGGCTATGGCCAGCGTGGTGTGCGCCTCGCGGCTGATCGAACCGAAACTCATGGCGCCGGTCGCGAAGCGTTTGACGATCGCCGCCGCCGGCTCGACCTCGGCCAACGGCACAGGTTTGTCGGCGAATTTGAACCGCATCAGCCCGCGAATGGTGAGCAGCCGCTCGTTTTGTTCGTTGATGGTGGCGGCGAACGCCTTGTAGTCGTCGATGGAATTGCCGCGGACCGCGTGCTGAAGTCGGCCCACCGACTCGAAGGTCCAGGCGTGATCTTCGCCGCGGATTCGGAAAGCGTAGTCGCCGCCTGCATCAAGCATGGTGCGGTAGATCGGGTTGTCGCCAAAGGCCTGATCGTGCCGCTCGACCGCCTCGCGGGCGATCTCGGCGAGTCCGGCGCCTTCGATGGTCGTGGCGGTGCCGGTGAAGTATTTCTCGATGAGGGCGGTGGACAGACCAACGGCGTCGAAAATCTGGGCGCCGCAATAGGATTGGTAGGTTGAGATGCCCATCTTGGACATCACCTTCAAGATGCCCTTGCCGACACCCTTGATATAGTTCTTCTGGACCTCGTAAGGCTTCAGCGTTAGCCCGTTCTGCACCCGGATTTGTTCCAGGGTCTCGAAGGCGAGATAGGGATTGACCGCCTCCGCGCCATAACCCGCGAGCGCGCAGAAATGGTGGACTTCACGCGCCTCCCCGGTCTCCACGACCAGCCCGGTATCGGTACGCAGCCCCTGGCGGATCAAATGATGATGCACCGCGGCGGTGGCGAGCAGCGCGGGGATAGGGATGTGTTCGACCGAGGCTGCGCGATCGGACAGAATCAAAATGTTCTTGCCGGCGAGAACCGCTTCCGTCGCTTCGCGGCACAGGCGGTCCAGAGCGGTCTCGATACCGCCCGCGCCTTCCGCCGCCGGCCAGGTGGCGTCGATGGTCTGCGTGCTGAACGCCCCGTTCGCCAACGTCGAAATGGAGAGGATTTTTTCGAGATCGGCGTTGGTCAGGATCGGTTGCGAAACCTCCAGCCGATAATGCTTCCCCGCGTGCAGGCCGAGCAAATTCGGGCGCGGCCCGATCATCGACACCAGCGACATCACCAGTTCTTCGCGGATCGGATCGATCGGCGGGTTGGTGACCTGGGCGAAGTTCTGCTTGAAGTAGTTGTAGAGCAGCTTCGGTTTGCGCGAGAGCACGGCGACCGGCGTATCGGTGCCCATGGAACCGACCGGATCCTCACCGTCCTTGGCCAGCGGCTCCAGGAAAAATTGCAGGTCTTCCTGGGTGTAACCGAAGGTCTGCTGGCGTTTACGCAAGGCCGCCGGATCGTTCGACATTACCGGCGCGGATGCCGATTGTTCCGGCAGATCCTCGAGTTTGCACTGGGTCTGCTTCAGCCACTCGCGATAGGGGTGGGCATCGGCGAGCCCCCGCTTGATTTCGGAATCGTCGATGATGCGGCCTTCTTCGAGGTCGATCAGCAGCATCTTGCCGGGCTGTAGCCGCCATTTGCGGACGATTTTTTCCTCGGGTACCGGCAACACGCCGGATTCGGAGGCCAGGATCACATGGTCGTCGTCGGTCACGATGTAGCGGGCCGGGCGCAGCCCGTTGCGATCGAGCGTCGCGCCGATCTGCCGGCCATCGGTGAAGGCGATGGCGGCGGGGCCGTCCCACGGCTCCATCAAGGCGGCGTGGTATTCGTAGAAAGCACGGCGCGCCGGGTCCATCAGCTTGTTACCCGACCACGCCTCCGGAATCAGCGTGACCATGGCCTGGGCCAGCGAGAAGCCGCCGGCGACCAGCAATTCGAGCGCGTTGTCGATGCAGGCCGTGTCCGACTGCCCATGCGGGATCAGGGGCCACATCTTGTCGAGATCGGCGCCGATCAATGGCGAGGACATCGAATGGCGCCGCGCGTACATCCAATTGACGTTGCCGCGCACCGTGTTGATTTCGCCGTTATGGGCAATGAAGCGATAGGGGTGCGCCAGCCGCCAGGATGGAAAGGTGTTGGTCGAGAACCGTTGATGAACCATGGCCAGCGCCGACACCGTCAGCGGATTGCGAAGATCGTCGTAGAAACTCTCGACCTGCGGCGCCAGCAGCAGCCCCTTATAGACCACGGTCCTGGTCGAAAACGACGGGATGTAAAGCTGGGTGAGGCCGGGCAAATCATGTTTGCGCGCAAGCTCGGCGATCGGGTTCTGCGCCTGTTTGCGGATGGTTAGAAGTTTGCGCTCGAACGCGGCCTGATCGGCCAGGTTGGGGTTGCGGCCCACGATCGTCTGGCGGATGACCGGCATGGTCTCGATCACACGTTTGCCGAGGCCCGTGGGATCGACCGGCACGTCGCGCCACCCGATCACGGCCTGGCCTTCGACCTTGATGAAATGCTCGAAATGGGCGACCGCGAAATCGCGCGATTTTTCGTCCTGCGGCAGAAAACACATGGCCACGGCGTAATGGCCGGGCGGCGGCAGGGTCAGACCTTTTTTTCCCGCCCAGTCGCGCAGCAACGCGTCCGGCATTTGGATAAGGCAGCCGGCGCCGTCGCCAACCAGCGGGTCGGCGCCGACCGCGCCGCGATGATCGAGATTGACCAGAATTTGCAAGCCGCGGCGGATGATATCGTGCGACTTGCGGCCCTTGATGTTGACCACGAAGCCGACGCCGCAAGCGTCATGCTCGTTCGCAGGGTCATAGAGCCCTTGTCTGGCCGGCAACGACATCGCACGCATCCCAGAGGCCGCGCCGCACCGAAAACTGGCGCAATCAATCACCGGCCCGTGAATATTCTTATATGCTGCGGTCGATTTGTGAAAGTGAATCGATGCTGCGGAGCACATTCGCTTTTGGCATGTCAGCCATGCCGGTGTCGCCTTGCGACGCTGTTGCCGAAAAGCGGCCACCGGCGAACCGAGGTGATGTCCTCGGCGACCGCGGACGCTGGGGAATGCCGTCGTGAACGGCGCCGGCACGATGGACGGCGACGAGGGAGGTGCGAGGTTGGAGAGCCGGCTGGTCGACGTGCGTGCCCGCCGCAGGCGTGAGCGGCACGGCTCGGTGGCCCGCAAATTCGCGCGAAAGTTTCACGCGTGATCGATTCCGCCCATCGGAATGAATAGGCCTTGTGAATTTTGGGTGGACCGCATCCAGATTTAGGCTATATACTTTAGTTGGTATCATGCTTCTGCATGATGCATGGCGACCGGGGCGAGGCGCCAAGATGGCAGTGTCTTAACCGGAGACTCCCATGCTTGAAGCCCTCGATATCAAGTCCATCCTTCTCAATATCGAACGCACGGTGCGGCAACTCGATGCGCCCGAGGAGCCTACGCACGCGACGGACACGCCTACATCCCAACCCGCCGCTCAAAAGTCGGAGCGCGATCCGCCTTCAAACGCCGACGCCTATTCGCGAGGAAACCGAGCAGCCTAAACGCCATCCCAACCGCCGCCGACGGCGGTATAGAGATTGACGACCGCAGTGTAGCGGTCGAGCGCGGCCTGGACCACGGCGTCGTTGGCCTGAAAGACCGTTCGCTGCGCGTCGAGAACATTGATAAAATCCACCGAACCCGCGCGAAACCGGGCTTCGACGATGCGAAAGGCCTCGCGCGCCTGATCGAGCGCTTCCCGTGCCAGTTCCAAACGGCGATCGGAGGTGTCGGTCGCGCTCAAGGCGTCTTCGGTGTCGCGAAAAGCGGCGAGAATCGTGGCGCGGTAGGTCTCCATCAATTCCTGGAAACGCGCTCTGGCCGCGTCTTCGCCGCCTTCGAGCCGACCGCCCTGGAAAAGCGGCGCGGCGAGGGAGGCGCCAAAACCATATGACAGACCCGAGGCGCTGAAAAGCGCCGGCAGGGTGGCGCCCTGCAACCCGCGCTGCGCCGAAAGATCGAGGCTGGGAAAACGCGCGGCGCGCGCGCCGATCGTATCGAGACCGGCGGCCCGCAGATTGGCCTCGGCCCTTCTGATGTCGGGACGCCGCTGCAAGAGCCCGGCGGGCAGACCCGCGGCGAGGCCGGGCAGGGTCAGATTGGCGAGCGACCTTCCCTCGACTGAGAATCCCTGCGGCGTGCGGCCGAGCAACACGGCCAGCGCGTCGAGCGCGACCCGCTCCGCCTGCTGGAGCGACACGAGATTGGCGCGCTGGCTGGCCACCGCGCTGCGCTGCTGCGACACTTCGAGATCGGAAATGAGTCCTTCCGCCCGGCGCCGCTCCAGCACCGCCAAGACATCGGTGGCGATGCGCAACGTCTCGCCCGCCAGACGCAGCCGGTCGCGCAACGATAGAACCTGGAAATAGGTGCTGGAGACGTCGGAATACAGCGTGATGGCCACGGTTTCGAGGTCGTAGCGGCTTGCTTCGAGGCGGGTCAGGGCCGACTGCCGATCCGCTTCATTGGCGCCGAACAGATCGACCTGATAACTGGCGCCGATCGAGGCCTGATAACTCGAACTCACGACCAGCGAGGTCCCGCCGCGGGTCGCCGCGCGCGTCGCCCAGTTGCGGTCGAAGCCGCCGGATGTGTTCAGGCTGGGCAACAGCGCGGCACCGGCGATCTTGGCCTGCGCCTGGGCCTGGAGAATGCGGGCATAGGCCGCGTTGAGGTCGAGATTGTTTTCCGTCGCCTCGCCGATCAGGCGGTCGAGTTCCTCGCTGCGGAAGCCCTGCCACCAGCGCGCGTCGGGCCAGATGCCGCTGGCATCGATACGCGATTCCCAATCGGCGGGGATGGGCACCTCGGGCTTGACGTAGTTCGGGCCCAACGCGCACCCCGTCAAACACGCCAGTCCGAGAAACGCCAAGGCGTGGATCGTCATTCCGGTTAATCCGCGCCGAGCGCGGCGACCGGATCGAGATTGGCCGCCTTGCGCGCCGGCAGGAAGCCGAAGAGCAACCCGGTGAAAAAGGCGCAGCCGAAGGCGAGAATCACCGGTGTCGCCGCATAAACGACCGGTTTGCCGAAACTCTGGAACGCCCAGGCGGCGCCAAGTCCGGCGCCGACGCCGAGCAGACCGCCGAAGGTGCACAACACCAGCGCCTCGGTGTTGAACTGCAACAATATGTTGAAGCGGCGCGCGCCGGCGGCCATGCGCACGCCGATCTCGCGCGTGCGTTCCGTGACGCTGACCAACATGATGTTCATCACGCCGATGCCCCCGACCAGCAACGAAATCGCCGCGATCGACCCCAACAACAGCGTAAGCGTGCTCTGCGTCTCCGTCGCGGTGGCGATGATCGAGGCCATGTTGCGGATTTGGAAATCTTCCTTTTTGTGGCGCGCGATCAACAACTGCCGGATCGCGTCTTCGGTGGCATCGATCTTTTCGAAATCGGCGACCTTCACGGTGATCGTGCGTAAATGGCGCTGGCCGAACAAACGCAACGTTCCCGTGGTCAGGGGCACCATGGCGATGTCGTCCTGATCGTTGCCGCCGCCGGGCGAGGCGCCTTTCGGTTCCATCGTCCCGATGACTTGAAACGGAATGTTGTTGAGCAGAACGAATTGGCCGAGCGGATCGGTATCGGGCGGGAACATGACCTTAACCAGGGTGTGGCCAAGCACGACCACGGGCGCGTAGTCCTTCAAATCGTCGTCGTTGAAGAAGACGCCGGTGGCGACCGGCCAATCGCGGGCGATCGGAAAATCGGCGCCGCCGGCGTTCACCGTGGTCCAATAATCGCTGCCGCCGGTGCGGATGGTGGCGCTGCTTTGATATTCCGGCACGGCCACCACGACATTGGGCAAATCCGTCAGCGCCTCGGCATCGGCCGCGACCAGGGTGGTGACGCCGCCGGAGTTGCGGATGTTGGGGGCGCCGGGGCGGACCAGCAGAAGATTCGATCCCATCGCCGTGATGCGGTCGATGATGAGTTGTTTGGCGCCGCCTCCGATCGCCAGCATGGCGACGACCGAAGCCACGCCGATGATGATGCCGAGCAACGTCAGAACCGTGCGCATGAGATTGGCACGCAGGGAGTGCAGCGCCATGCCCACGGCGGCGAGCAGATCGAAGGGCGCGGCGAAGCGCCGCTGCGGCGGCGCCGTCCAGCGCGGACGGGGGGCGGGAGCGTCGCGCGACAGGCGACGGTCGGACACGACCAACCCGTCGCGGATTTCAACGACGCGTTTGGCTTGCGCGGCGACGTCCTTGTCGTGGGTGATCAATAGGATCGTATGCCCGCGTTCGTTGAGATCATGGAGGAGACGCATGACCTCCTTGCCGCTGCGGCTGTCGAGCGCGCCCGTCGGCTCGTCGGCCAGGATGACCGCACCCCCGTTCATGAGCGCGCGCGCGATCGAAACACGCTGCTGCTGGCCCCCCGAAAGCTGGCTCGGGCGGTGATCGAGGCGGTCGCCGAGACCAAGCTGAGTCAAAATCTCGCGCGCTCGCGACCGCCGCCTGGCCCCCGACAGCCCGGCATAGATGGCGGGCATTTCGACATTGGCCGCGGCGGTCTCGGTGGCCATCAGATTGTATTGCTGAAAGATGAAGCCGAAGGCGTCGCGGCGCAAAAGCGCGCGGTCCTCCGCGTCCAACCCCGACATCTCCTGCCCGGCGAAGGAATAACTGCCGCCGCTCGGCCGGTCGAGCAGGCCGATCAGATTCATCAGCGTCGTCTTGCCGGAGCCCGACGAGCCCATGATGGCGACGAATTCGCCGGCCACGATGTCGAGCGAAATGCCATGCAGCACCGGCACCTCGATCGTACCCCGTTGAAAGGATTTCGTGAGGTTGTGGATGCGGATCAGGGGTTCGACGGTCGCCTCCAACGACGCCGGCGCCTCCGGTGCGTCCTGGGCATAGCCGTCGAGTGCGGTCATCGGGCGGGACGGCGCGTTCCGGCGCCGTCGACGACGATTTGATCGCCGACCTTAAGACCGGATCGGATCTCGGCGATGACGCGGTTGGTGGCGCCGATTTCGACGGGGCGGTCGACGGGCTGGCCATTTTCGACGACACGCGCGATGTAACGGTTGCCGGTGCGCGCCACCGGGCGCAACGCCGCCATGGGCACGACCGGAACGCTGCGGGCCTGGGCGATGACAAAAAAGACCTGGGCTGTCATCTGCGGCAACAAATCGCGGTCCGGGTTGTTCACGTCGAACAGCGCGTTGTAGAGCACGACATTGTTGACCACCGTCGGCGTCGGCAACACCTGGTGCAGGACTCCTTCGCGGCGCCGATCGATTTGCCCGAGCGTGGTGAAATAGGCCGGCATGCCAATGCGCAGCTTGTTGACGTCGGCCTCGGAGACCTGCGTCCACACCGTCATCGTGTCGAGATCGGCGATGCGCAGCACGATCGGCGCCTGTTGGTTGGCGTTCAGCGTCTGGCCTGTCTTTGCCAGGATATCAACCACGGTGCCGGAGATCGGCGCGTAGATTTGCGTATAGCTCAGATTGGCGGTGTCGGCTTTTAGTGTGCTTTCCGTCTGTTTGGTCTGGGCCTCTAGCGCCTGGATCTGGGCAGCCAACGATTTGTGTCCGGATTCGGCGACATCGAAGGCGTCCTGGCTGGTGGCGCGCTCGGCAAGAAGGCGGCGCTGACGCTCCAGCTGCTTATCGGCGAGCGCGAGCTGCGCCGTGCGGTCGGCGATTTGGGCGCGCAAATTGCTGAGCTGCGCCATGTCCGCCCCGACCTTCGCTTCATAGACAGTCGGATCGAGCTGAGCCAGCAATTGACCCTGCTCGACATTCGCCCCGAACCCGACATGGATTTTCTTAACCTGGCCCGAGACCTGGGTGCCGACATCGACATATTCACGCGGCTGCAGCGTGCCGACGGCCGACACCATATCCTCGACGCTGCCGAGTACGACGGGCTGCGCGCGCCAGGCCGGCGTCGTGTCCGCTTGCGCGGCCAACAGCCACCACGCGCCGCCGGCTCCCGCCGCCGTCACCATCAACACCGCGGATAGAAATATCGGGCGCCGTCTCATCGGTGATGCGTCCTATTGCCCCTTTAAGTATACGCCGGATCGCGGATAAATCCTTCCTCATACCTACGGTTTCCCGCGGTCGCATTCAAGGCAGCGGCAACCCACCGGTTTGTGCTTTCCCTATCGCCCGCGAGGCGCAGTGGGTTGCAACGGCGCCGGACGAGTACCCGCAAGATACAATCTATGATTGTATTTATCATCTTATAGATATCGCCAATGTCGTTGGTTGCCTTATCGGAAATGACCACGATCGGGGTCTTGTCCGCGGCAAATACGGTGCGTTGGAAATGCGTTGCCGACGGAATAATGATTCGTTATAGACTTCCGCTTTCCGCCAAATCTCGGCGATTTTTCAATCATAGAGTGAAAATCTTCATGACCAATTTCCGTCTGTCCGGGGTCGATCAAGGTATCGTGACCGCGCTCAACCAGAATGCGCGCGTTTCCGTCGCCAAAATCGCCGAGCGGCTCAAAGTCCCGGAATCCACGGTCCGCCACCGCCTGCGCCGGCTGATCAAGCAAGGTGTCATCGAGTTTTCGACGATGATGAACCCGTTGAAATTCGGCTATCAGATTTGGGCGTTGATCGAAGTCCAAGTCGAGCTTTCCAAGCTGCGCTCCGTCGCCAACGCGCTTGCGGACTGGCCGGAAGTCTTTTTCGTCGGCGTCGTTTCCGGCGGTTATGACATCTTTGTCGGCGCGCTGTTTCGCACCAACTCGGATTTGCTCACCTTCATCACCGAAAAACTGGCGAAGACTCCCGGCATCATCCGCACATCGACATCGAGCGTGCTGGACGTCGTCAAGCGCGGCGCGCCCTCCGTCACGATGTTTTCGCAGCCGATCGACGGCGAGGTGCCGCAGCGCGTCGCCCGCCGTCCCGGCGCACGCAAGGCCGCGGGCAAAAAGGGCGGGGTCGCCGCAGAATAACACGGGAACCAGCTGTGGCGCCGCGCCAGAGCGTCAACGCCGCTCGATCAGCTCCACCTTGTAACCGTCGGGATCGACGATAAAGGCGATGTTGGCGCCGCCATGCGCCATCGGCCCCGGCGGCCGCGGAATCGGCGCGCCCGCGTCTTTAAGCCGGGCGCAGGAAGCGGCCAAATCCGGGACGCCGATCGCGAGATGGCCGAATCCGGTGCCGATGTCGTAGGGCTCCTCGAGGCCCCAATTGTGGGTCAGCTCGATGACCGCCTGGGCGGATTCCGGCCCATAACCGACAAACGCCAGCGTGAATTTTCCGGACGGGTAGTCAGTCTTGCGTAGCAGCCGCATGCCAAGCAGACCGGTATAGAAAAACAGCGATGCCTCCAGGTCCTTGACCCGGATCATCGTGTGCAGCAGGCGGTATTGGGCGGCATCGTCCGATGGCGCGCGCGGTCGCCGCACCCGTTTGTGGATCGTGCACGTCGTCGGCTGGTCCTTGTCCCATGGTCTTTAGGCCGAACCGGGCCGACGAAGGTGAAGCCCGGCTTCGGAGTCGGCCCCGGTCGAATCCGCCCCGGCAAGCAAGGCGCCATCAAAGTTGGCGCCGGCAAGACGCGCGCCGCGAAGATTGACGCCGGTCAGATCGGCGCGCCGCATATCGGTGCCCTCCAGATTGGCCGGCCACAGCCGGCCATCGGGCGTGCCGTCCGGACGCTTGAGTTCAACCTGGCCGAGATTGGCATGGGCCAGGCCAGCATCCTTGAGAATGGCGCGGTTGAGGTCGGCGCCGCCGAGATCAGCCGAGGTGAGGTCCGCGCCGGTCAGATCGGCGGCCGCGAGATCGGCCATGACCAGCAGGCAATCGGCGAGCCGTGCGCCGGTCAGGGTGGCGCCCTTGAGGTCGGCGCCGCTGAGATCGGCGCCGGACAGATCGACGCGCGCCAAATTCCGCCCGGCAAAATTCGCTCGCACGCCGTCGGCGCCGTTGCTCGCGATCCAGCGTTCATGCGCCAGCAGGGCGACATGGAGATCGTCAGGCAGCCGTTCCGGGTTCTTCAGCATGACCGCGCGATCGAGGGCGCCGGCCGAAAAATCCACGCCCTCGACTTTGGTCCGACGCAACACCGCCAGCGCGAAATCCGCGCGTTCGACCACGGCCCGGGAAAGGTTGGCGCCGGTCAGGTTGGCGCCCTGAAACTGAGCATCGGCGAGATTGGCCCCGGTCAGATCGGCGCCGGAAAGATCGGCGTCGCGCAACATCGCACCCATAAAATTGACCTCGGGCGCCGACACCGCGGCAAGGTTGGAGTTCGTCAGATCGGCATTGGAGAAATCGGCCTTGCCGAGCCGCGCGCGATCGAGCTGCGCCCCGGTCAAGACGGTGTGCGCGGCCTGGGTTATTCGTTTGGGTCCAAGACGCGCGGTGTCGGGATTGGGCTGCGTAAAGACACCGAGACGAAGGTCGGCCTCGCGCAGATCGGCACGGGACAATTTCGCGTTCCTTAATTTGGCGCCGCGCAAATCGGCGCCGGCCAACTGCGCGCCTTTCAACGTCGCCTGCGGCAAATGAAAGCCGGCCAGCGAGGCGCCGCTTAAATCCGCCCGCCTTCCATCCTTGTCGCCGTTCAGGTAGCGGGCATGGCTATTGAGCGCCTCGACCAATTCATCGCGTGTCATCGCGCCTATACCTCGTGCCCATATCGCCTAGTCCGCCGCTTCCAGCGCTTCTTGCTGTCGCGCCCACAGCGAGGCATATCGTCCCGACAGCCGCAGAAGCTGGTCATGCCGGCCACGCTCCACCACCGCACCATCCTCCAGGACGATAATTTCGTCCGCGTCCACGACGGTCGAGAGCCGATGGGCGATGACCAGGGTCGTCATTCCGCGCGACACCTCGCGTAGGCTGCGCTGAATCGCTTTTTCGGTGTGGCTGTCGAGGGCTGATGTCGCTTCGTCGAACAGGAAGATGCAGGGCTGTTTGAGAACCGCGCGTGCGATGGCGACTCGCTGCTTTTCCCCGCCCGAAAGCTTCAAGCCGCGCTCTCCGACCATGGTGTCGTAGCCGTCGGGAAGTGATGCCACGAAATCGTGTATCTGAGCCAGGCGCGCCGCGGCGATCACGTCGTCGCGCCCGGCATCGGGACGCCCGAAGGCGATGTTGTAATAGATCGATTCGTTGAACAACACGGGGTCTTGCGGCACCACGGCGATGGCCGCGCGCAGGCTGGCTTGGGTAAGGTCGCGCAGGTCGCGGCCATCGATCAGGACACGCCCGCCGGTCGGATCGTAAAACCGAAACAACAACCGGCCGATCGTCGATTTGCCGGCGCCGCTGGACCCGACCAAACCCAGCACCTTGCCCGGCGCGACCGTGAAGGACACGTTGTTCAGCACCGGACCCCGGCGCGGATCGTAAGCAAAGGTGACGTTCTCGAACCGGGCCTCGCCCGGCCCCTTGGGCAGCGCGATCGCCCCCGGTTTGTCGGTGACTTCCGCGGGCTGCTCGAACAACGCCATCAGATGTTCAACATCGATCAGCGCCTGTTTGATCTGCCGGTAGAGCTGTCCCATGCGGTCCAACGGCCGCAAAAGCTGCATCATGTAGGTGTTCACCATGACGAAATCGCCCACCGTCATGCCGCCCGCGGCCGTCTCGCCCCCGGCCAGCAGCAGCATGGCGGTCAGGCCGACGCCAAGAATGGAGACCTGCAAGAGGCCGGTCATGCTGCGTCCGATCAGGGCTTGCACCGTCAGTTTCTCGACGCGGTGCAGGGCCTCGTCGTAACGATCGGCGATGTGGCGTTCGTTGCCGAAGAATTTCACGGTCTCGTAGTTGAGCAGGCCGTCGATGGCTTTGCCATGCGCTTCGTTCTGTTCGATCACCGCGCGTCGCTGATGCCGGCGGAGCCACTCCGAGCCGATGACCAGGGCCACCGTGTACAGCCCGAGCGTGCCCACGGCCAGCAGGGCGAAGACGGGCTGGAACCAAGCCAGCAACATCGCGCACATGAACGCGATCTCGGCGAAAAGCGGCAGGATGATGAAAACCACGTTGAACAGCAGCTCGTCGGTGCCGCGCAGCCCGCTATCGAGAACCCGGCTGAGCGATCCGGTGCGTCGGCCGAGATGGAAACGCAGCGACAATTCGTGGAGGTGGCGGAAGGCCGCCAGGCCGAGATACCGCTTCACCCTCTGCTCGATCGGGCCGTAAAGCGTCCAGCGCAGCTCGTTCAGCGCCTTGCCCAGCCAATGCACAAAACCATAAGCGAAGACCAGCGCCACCGGGGCGACCAACGCGCCGGAGGTTTGCGAAAGCTGGTCCACGGCCTGGCCGAACAACACCGGGACGAGGGCGTTCACGAACGCCGCGGCGTTGAGCAGGAACACCGAAAGCACGAGGCGAGCGCGCAGACCCGGATCGTTGCGCGGCCACAGATAGGGCAGCGCCATGCGCAGCGCCCGCCAGTCCCGCGCCTTGGCAAGATCGGCGGTGGGGTCCGGCGAATGCCTCATCCCGCGTGAATGCGCTTCAGCCATATTGACCCGTTGTTCGACGCCCGAGCCGCGCCAAGGAACCGACCAACCCCGCGACCATCGCCGAATTGCGGCCCAAGCGCGAATTGTACGACGAGGGTCGTTTGGCTTTCGAGGCTCTGCAACGGGCCATCGAGCGCGGCTACGTCGACATCGCCGACGGGCCGGGCAAGGCCGTCTAGCCAGCCAATCACGGTCGCCGCTGGGGCGGTGCCGGTTCGGTCTGGGGCTGCGCCCGCGGAACCCCGAGCAATCCCGGCAACAAATCCTGAATGATTGCGGCCGGCCCTTGCCGCAGTTCCTGCGGCAGGGCGCGCTGTAACACCGCGCCGAAGCCCTTTTGCAACAGGAAGGCCTGAAGCTGTTGGGTCTCGAAAATCCGGCGCGGCGAGTCGATCGGGCCCTCAAGGCGCATGAAAAAGGGCGGCGCGTTGGCGTGTTCGGTGAGGCGAAATTCATTGCGCAGGTCCAGTGTCCAGCGCGGCAGGTCGATGGCGCCGGTGGCGCGGCCTTCACCGGCCTGGGCGACGAACTTGATGTCGTTCGACGTGGCCACGCCCCGATCGAGGGCAAAGGCGCCTGACAGCGACGAAAACCGCGTGCGCCCCCCTCCCATCCCCGCGGCGATCAGCGACAGAAGATCGGAGACCCGGTCCAGGCGTTTCAGTTGATCGCTGACGGCGGTCAGATCGAAGCCCTCGATCGCGCCGTCATGGGCGGCGAAGCGGATCTCGCCCTTGATGCTGGAGACCAAATCTGACGGGCTGGCGCCGCCCGCTCCAAGGCCAAGGCTGACATCGAGCGTGCCGCCAACCAGATTGACGCCCCCGGTGGCGAGCAGGGCCTGGCGAATATCGGCGCGGGTTAGCACCGCCGTCCCTTGGGCCACGAGCGCCGTGCGCGCATCGGCGCGGCCCTTCATCTCAAAAGCGCCGCCGAACAAGACGCCGTTGAGCCCGTTGAGGTCGAGGATGCCGCCCTTCAATCCCAAATCGAGCCGCGGCTTTTCCATGCGGAGCCGATCGAGGGACAAGGAATTCGCTTCAAGCTTGAGGTCGCCGTCGAATTCCTTGAGGAACCCGAGATCGAACGGCTCGCGCGACCAGCGGGCGGTTGGCGCCGGGACCGGGGCCGGGCCGGCCGCGCGACCGGCGCCTGCGATCGCGGACGCCGCCAAAGCGCCGCCCAGGAACGGCTCCAGCAACAGGTCATCGCCGCTCAAGGCCATCGAGATTTTCGGCCGCGCCTCGCGCAAATCGGCGCGGGCCGTGCCCTTGGCATTCATCGGTCCCAGGCGCAGCATCATCGTATCGACGTCGAGCTGCGAGTCCGTCCCTTTCACCGAGATCGCCAGGGCAAAGGGTCCGTCGATCGCGGTCTGGCGGCCAGCGAGGCTCGCGACCAGTTGTTTGACCTCGGGATGCGCCGATTCGAGCCGCAGGGTATAACGCGGCGCGAAGGGAAACAGGCCGGAGACCGTTCCCGCGATCCTGGTCTTGGCGCCGGCGACGATCAGGTCGGTGTCCACAGCCGTGGACAGCACCGTGCCCTCGGCGCGGGCGGCGACGGTTAATGGCCCGAGCGCCAGGCTCGGCGGCTCTTGCCCGAAAGCGCGCATGAGGCGGTTGGTGTCGGGATGGGCGATTTCGAGGCGAATGTCGTGGCGAAATCCGGTGGCCAGATCGCCCAATTTGCCGGCGAACTTGGCCTTGCCGCCGACGGCGGTCACATCGATGTCTACCGTCGCCGATTGCAGGCTGCCCTCGACGCGCCCGTTCACCGTCGCCGGACCGATCCCCGCCGGCAGCGCATGGCCGGCGAGCCGCGACAGTCGGGTGGCGTCGGCGGCCCGCACATCGATCTGAAGCTTCGCCGATGGCGCCGTGCCATCCAGCCCGCCCACGGTGCCGCTCGCCTTCCCGCTGGCGCCGGCGAAGTCCCGCACCGCCAAATCACGAAGGTTCAACACGCCGGCCTGCAGCGTTCCGTCTAGAACGAGGCCCTGAACCACTTCACCCCGGACGGTCAGATTGTCGATCCGCGCCTTGAGATTGGCGTCGAAACGTCCGGCGAGCCCGGAAAAGCCGCCCGGGGCCGAAGGCGCCCCGGCGGCCGCCGGGGCCTGGGGGGCGGGCGTCCCGGCGCCGGCGGGCGGCGCCGGCAGATAGGCGTCGAGATTGAGCCGGTCGACAACCAGATCGGCGCCAAAGGCCGGCCTTTGGCGCAGCGCGACCGCGATTCCGCCGGTCAAGCGGGACGCGTCGACTTGAAGATTGATCCCGGCAAGCTGCACCTCGCCGGGTGCGTAGCGAAGGGTCGAAGCAAAAGAGAGTTTGCGCAAACGATCCTGCGGCACGCCCCCGGTGTCGATTTGCAGCCAGGCGAGCAGCCCGCGCAGATTGTCCGCGGCGGCTTCCACGTTGCCTTCGAAGCGGGGTTGATCGCCGGCCTTGGACAACACGCCGAACAGCGAGGCCTCGGAGCCGCCGGGCAGTTGCGCGGTCGCCTGGTTGATCGTCAGCGTGCCGCCGGTGATGGCCGCGTTGACCCGCAATTGGCGAACGACGCCACGCCTGAATTCGATTCCATCGACCGTGAGGTCGAGGGCCGCTTCGATGCCGTTGGGCACGATCAGGGACGAGGCGATGCCGGCATCCAAAGGCCCCGCTGGGGCCGCGGCCGGCGCGGCCGTAGGCGGCCGGGCGCCGCCGACCGGACCGGGAGCCGTTGGAGGCGCCGCGAGCAGCTTGTCCAGATCGAGCCGGTTGACCGAAAGCGCGACATCGACATGGGCGATCGTGTCCAGCGTGAGGTTGGCGGCGCCGGTGCCGCGTGTATCGCCAAGCTGGATGGCGATGTCGTCGACGGAAATCGACACCGGCGCGCCGACGGCGACGGTCAGGGCGGCATCGACGCTGAAGGCCTGGCGTAGGGCCGGCGGGGCTACCTTCGCCTGCCCAAAGGCGTCGATGAGCCCGGCCAGATCGGCGCCTTCGGCACGCAGCCGCCCGGTCAGCTTGATCGCGTTGCCGGCGCGGAACCCTCCTTTGAAGCTGGCCTTTGCCGAAACCGGCTTGACGTCCAAGGACACGCCGAAGGATGAGTCCTGGCCATCGGCCCACAAACCGCTCAAAACCTCGAACCCAACCGGGACACCGCGCAAGAGCGCCTCGCCCGCGCCCTGGAATGGCCCGCGCAGGGATTCGGCCCGCACCTGCGCGTTCACACCCTCGACCGTTTCCGCGGTCCCACCCTTGGCGTCGCGATAACTGATGCGGCCGCGTTCGATGTCGAGCCTCTCCAGCCGAATCGGCGGCGCCGCGCCCGCCGCGGAACCCGCCCCGTACTGGCCAACCGATGCGTTCGCCCCCGACGCCGCGAAGTTCCAATTAGCGCGCCCGTCGGCCAGGATTTCCAGGTCGATTTCGGGCTCCACCAGGGTCACGCTGTCGATTTCGATGCGGCCTTCGAGGAGGGCCGACCAAGCCACGCTGGCCCGCAACGATTTGAGCCGCACCATGTCGGGGGTCGAGGCGCCGGAAAGATTGGCCAGCCGGAGACCGCCCACCGAAAGGCGCGGCGTCGGCAACAGCGCGAGATCGACGTCGCCATCGATGCGAAGATCGCGGCCGGTGGCCTCGCGCACGCTCTCGGCGATCACGGATTTATAAGCGTTCCAGTCGAGGAAACTCGGCGCGACCAGGATCGCGACCAAGGCCAAGCCGAGAACCGCCGCTATGCCAATTAGAAATCGCCTCAACGAATTACCTCCAGCGCGGCCGCTCTGCGACCCGCGGTGTTCTGCCCGGCGGATCGGTTCCCGTCTAACACATGGGGACGCTCCGCGCCGTAGGCGCGGCGTCGATACGCCCGCAGGGGCGCCCGATTACGCCAAGAACCCGATTTCGGCATGGGCGCGGCCCAGAACCGGGGCGGAGGCCACGCCCCACCAGCGGTTTAGCACCGTCGCATAAACGCTGCGGAAATCGACGGTGTGTTTGAGATCGCCATCGGCGAGGTCGTCCAGCGCCGGCTGGCGGCCGTGGAAGCCGCCCTTGATGCGCGGGGCCATGATGAAATGGGGCGCCGCGGTGCCGTGGTCGGTGCCCTCGCTGCGGTTTTCCGCGGGGCGGCGGCCGAATTCCGAATAGGTCATGATCAACACGCGGTCCCACATCCCGCTTTCGATCATCGCCAGCCGGAAGGCGGTCATGGATTCGGCGACCTCGCGCAGCAGCCGGTCATGGGTCGCCCGTTGGAAGCTGTGGTTATCGAATCCGCCTTGCGAAACCTTGATCACCGGGATGTCGAGGCCGCTGGCGACCAGCCGAGCCGCGTTCCGCATCTGGCCGCCGATGCCCGAACGCGGGAATTCCGTCTTTAGGTTCATGCGCGCGAGGTTCTTTTCGATGTCGGCGCCGGCAGCCTTCGCCTCCGCCTGCACCCGCATGACGTGTTGCAGAGCCGGATTGGCGCCAACGCCGCCGGGCATCTGCACCTGCTTGGCCTGGCGCGCGAAGGTCGCCGGATCGTCCAGGACGATGACGCGGGCGTTGGTGCCCAACATCGGGCCGACATAGGGCCGGCCGAAGACCACGCCGTCGGCTGCCGCCGATGGCCTCGACAGCCGGCGCAGCGCGAAATAGCGCGCGAGCCAGCCTTCATCGGCGAACTCGTCGCTGTTGGATCCGGTGTCCCAAATTTCGATCGAACGGAAATGCGACCGGTTGGGCTGTGGATAGCCGGTGCCGAGAACGACGGCCAACTCACCCTTGTCCCATACCGGCTGAAGCGCCTTGAGCGCCGGGTTGAAGCCGAGGGTATCGTTGAGACGCAGCACGTCGGTCTTGGCGACCGCGAGTTTCGGGCGCAGTTCGTAATATTTCGGGTCGGCGTAGGGCACGACGGTGTTCAGCCCGTCATTGCCGCCATTGAGTTCGATGAGGACAACGGTCTGGCCGGCGGTGCTGCCGCCGCTGGGGCCGGTCTTGGGGGCGATGGCGCAACCCGCCGGCAGCAATCCGCCGAGTGCGAGCGTGCTCGCGCGGACCAGGAAATCACGACGATTCATGTTGCCTCCCTCACTTCATTTGATAGGCCGGATCGAGCAGGATGCGCTCGATCATGACGCTGGGATCGCGCCCGTCGAAGACCGTGGCCACAGGCGCGGTGGCCAGCAAGATGTTGGAGATCGCCTGCGGATTGCCGGCAAGCTGCGGGTTCATTTTCATCCACCCGGCCACACCGAATTGGCGGAGCGGCGCCGGCGGCCGGTTCGTCATCACGGGATCGACCGCGGCCTGCATGGCCATCATCGCCTCCAGCCCGGTCGGAGCGGCGACGTTGACCTCCTCGCCGCGCAGGAAGCGGCCGAGGATGTCGCGCCGTTGAATCAGCGTATACGTGCTGACCCAATTGATGCCGCCCGGCCAGCCCTTCACATTGGGCGGGTTGAGGATGTCCTGTTGCAGGCGCCGGCCATAGTCGACGAGCGGCGCGGTATCGGACACCGGCATGTTAAGCATCCGGATGGTGCCGACCAAAAGATCGACCGGGGATTTGACCAACACCGCGCGATTGGCCGGCGCGAGGAAGGCCGGCGACAGCAACATCGCCTCGACCAGCGCGCGGATGTTGTAGTCGCTCGCGCGGAAGATGCTGGCGAGGCGCTCGACCTCCTTCGGATCGGGGGTGTCGGAAATCAGGCTGCGCCACAGCTTAGCGGTGACGTAAAGCGCCACCTTGGGCTGGTCGAGCACGATGTTGACAATGTCCTCGCCGCCGAATTTGCCGGTGCGGCCGAAGACGGTTTTGGCGCCGTCGTCATGGTCGCGGGCGTTGAAGAAATAAGCGCCCGCCGTCTCGTTGACTTGCCATCCCGTGAAAGCGCGCGCGGCTTCCTTGATGTCCTTTTCGGTGTAGTTACCCTCGCCGAGGGTGAACAACTCGAACAGCTCGCGGGCGAAATTTTCGTTGGCCCCACCCTTCTTGTTGCTGACGTTGTCCAGGTACTTGATCATCGCCGGGTCCTTGGCGACGGCCATCAACATTGTGCGGAAGCTGCCGAAGGCGTTGCGGCGGAAAATCGCCTGTTGCGTGTAAATCAGGTCGGGCTGGCGGACCTTGTCGAAGCTCGAAGTGAAGTGATTGTGCCAGAACATCACCATGCGTTCGGTGAAAGGGGACGGCGTGGCGATCATCTCGCCATACCACCAGGCCTTCAGAGCCGCGGCCTCCCGATCGCGCGTGCGATTGAATTCCTGCTTCTCCAAATCGTCCTTGTTGCGGTACTGCCCCGGCCAATCGGGGCGGGTCGCGAGGAGATCGGGCAGCTTGGTGAAAGGCTCCTGACGCGCCGTGTCCAACACGCGTCGGACGGCTTGTTCATGGGTCAGTTTTTCGAGTGCCGCGATATCGTCCGGCCCGGCGCCAAAGCCGGTGCGCAGGAGAAAATGTTTTGCATCCGCCGCCGGCATGGCGGGAGCCGCGACGGGGGCCAAGACACCGGCCAGAAGGACCAGGCAGGCCCAGGACAAGGGGTGGAACGGCATGATGTCGACTCCTTGCAAGACGCAGGACTTGAGAACCACGCCGGGAGACGAGATTCCCAGCTATCGATAATAAGACACCATTCACAACAATGCAGCAGTGACCGACATCACGCCCCCGCCGGGAAGCGTTGACAGACCCACCGTCTGCGGCGATGTTCCGGCGGGTGAGCGGGTCTTCTCATCATCCCTCGCCGGCCGGCGAAGAGGCCGGCTGGCGATCCCTACAGGCCAAGGCCACGCTGAAACTGCTTGGCCAGCACGTGGACGCCGGCGATTTCGCCGCTGCGCGCGCGGAATACGCAACCCTGGCCGAATTGACCCGGAAACACCACGATCCCGAATTGCGCGAGACCTGCGCCAAGGGCGCCGCCGCGCTGCTCGGCGGAATCGGCAACACCGGCGATATCGTCGGCGCCGAGAGCCTGTACAACGAAGTCGCCTCCCTTTCCCACGACCATCCCGGCGAACCGCCCTTGCGCCGGTGGCGGGCCAGGGCGGCGTTCCTTTTGCTCACCACCTGTGGCACTGCGGGCGAGCTGATCGCCGCGCGTCAGGTGTATGGGGTGCTGGCGACGCTGGCCCAGGATTATCCCGGCGAGGCGGTTCTGCGTGAAGAATTGGCCAAGGGCGCGGTTCACCTCACCGCCGTGTTGAGCAAGGCCAAGCTCGATGACGAGGCGCGCGCCTTCTACGACACCCTAGCCGCGCTCGCGGCCAGCCGCCCCGACGAGCCGATCCTGCGCGAATTGCAGACCAAAGGTGCGGTCAACCTGATCGCCGGCTTCGCCGAGGTCGCCGACGCCGATTCCGCCCGCGCCTTGTACGCTACCGTCGCCGGCCTGGCCGCCGCCTATCCGGGCGAGGCGGGCTTGCGAGCGATACAGGCGCGGGCCGTCGTCTCGCTCATCCTCGCGCTGGGCAAAGCGCGCCAAACCCACGCCGCGCGGCAGATGCACCGGGCGCTGATCGGGCTGGCCGCCGCCCATGCCGACGAAGCCCCGTTGCGCGTCGAACAGGCCCGCGGCGCGGTCAATCTGGTCGGCATGTTCGGGCGGACGGGTGATCCCGTCGCGGCGCGGGAGGCGCTCGCCACCATCGCCGCCGCCCATCCCGGCGACGCCGATGTGCGCGAACAACTCGCCAAGGGTGAGGTCAATCTGGTCGGCGCGCTGGCCGATGGCGGCGATTGCGACGGGGCCGGCGCGGTGTACCTGACGCTGCCCGCGCTCGCCGCCGCCCATCCCGACGAGCCGGCCTTGCGACGGATTCAGGCCATGGGCATGGTCAACTTGATCGCCGGCCTGGCCGGGCATGGACGGCTGGGTGAAGCCGAGGGCCTCCAGCGCGCGCTCGCCGCGATGGCCGTCGAAACTCCCGACGACGAGGCGCTCCGCGCCGAACGCCTGAAGGGCAGCGCCAATGTCATCCGCATCTATGCCGAGACCGGCAAGGTGGCCGAGGCGCTGGCCCTGTACCAAGAGCTACAGGCGCTGTCGCTCGCCTATCCCGACGATTTGTTCCTCCAGCACCTGATGGCGCCCCCGGCGCGAGCCGGCTAATTCCGGAGTCGGGCAAGCCGGCCTGAGTCGGCAGCCCTTTGGCTTAGTCGCCGCGCCCGCCGTGGCGGCGCATGTCCTCGATCCAGCGCGCTCGTTTCTTTGCGTCGGCGAAGGTCAGCCCATACAGGCTTTCGCGGATCGGCTTGATCCCCGCGAAGCTCAACATGCTGCGCTCGAAGCTGCGCAGCCCATAGGCGCCGAAGTACCAGCGATACATCAACACCGGCATTCCCATGGTCACGATGATGCGGGCCGAGCGGCCCGCGAGCAATCGTTTCGGAAAACCGTCCTTCCGGTATTCCAGGGCGAAACCGGGCCGGAAAATGTGTTCGAGAAAACCCTTGAACAGCGCCGGCATGGTTCCGTGCCAAAGCGGAAACAGAAACACCCAATGCTCCGCCCAGCGCATGTCGCCCTGAGCCTGAGTGAGAGTGGGCGTCGGCGTACCGGTCTCGAAATCGACCTGGGTGCGCAACATGGGAAAATCGAGCGTCGCCGCAGAGTACGTCGAAAACGCCGCCAACGACCCGATGAAACCAGTTGGCCTCTAGGATTCCTTCAAATTCGAGGCAATGAATTTCATCGAATCATTCGCGTCGACATAACCTTCGCTCTCCGCCGCCTCCGCTTGCGCGGCCCAATCGGCGTCTTCCAGGGACGGGCGGCCATACCCGCCGCCGCCCGGCGTTTCGATGACGAAGGTGTCGCCGGGGGACATCGCGACCTCCCCGGTGGCGCCAAGCTCCACCCGTGCGCCGTCTGCGCGCTCCACCCAATTGCGGCCCAATGCGCCGGGCTCGCCGCCGTCGAGGCCGAAGGGCGGGATGCGGCGGCGGTTGGCGAGCATGGCGGCGGTCATGGCCTCGCGGAAGACGATGCGGCGGACCACGCCGTCGCCGCCGCGGTGGCGGCCCTTGCCGCCGCTGCCCCGGCGGATGCGGAAGGATTCGACCAGCACCGGGAAGCGCCATTCCAGCACCTCGGGATCGGTCAGCCTTGTGTTGGTCATGTGGGTGTGAACCGCGTCGGCGCCGTCGAAATCCGGTCCCGCCCCGGCGCCGCCGCAGATGGTTTCGTAATATTGGTGGGTGTCGTTGCCGAAGGTGAAATTGTTCATCGTGCCCTGCGCTGCCGCCATCGCGCCGAGCGCGCCGAACAAGGCGTCGGTCACACATTGCGAGGTCTCGACATTGCCGGCCACGACCGCGGCGGGATAACGCGGATCGAGCATCGAACCCGGCGGGATGACGATCTCGATGGGTTTCAGCACGCCCTGGTTCATCGGGATGTCGTCATCGACCAGGGTGCGAAAGACATAAAGCACGGCCGCCTTCACCACCGCCGAGGGCGTGTTGAAATTATTCGGCCGCTGCGCCGAGGTGCCGGTGAAATCGACGCGGGCCGATCGGCGTTGGCGGTCGATGGAAATGGCGACGCGGATGACGCCGCCATCGTCCATCTCATAGGTGAAATCGCCATCCTTCAACACGCCGATGACACGCCGCACCTGTTCCTCGGCGTTGTCCTGGACGTGGCCCATATAGGCGCGCGCGACAGCGAGTCCGTAAAACGCGACCATGCGGCGCAGCTCGTGGATGCCGGTTTCGCAGGCCGCGACCTGGGCCTTGAGATCGGCGATGTTCTGCGCCGGGTTGCGCGCTGGGTAAGGCCCCGACGACAGCAGCGCCACCATCTCCGCCTCGCGGAAACGCCCGCGCTCGACCAACCGCACATTGTCGATCAGCACACCTTCTTCTTCCACGGTGCGGCTGGAGGGCGGCATCGAACCCGGCGTGATGCCGCCGATATCGGCCTGATGCCCGCGCGCGGCGACGAAAAACAAAAGCTCGGCGCCGGCTTCGTCGAAGACCGGTGCGATCACGGTTACGTCGGGCAGATGGGTGCCGCCGTCATAGGGCGCGTTCAGCGCGTAGACATCGCCGGGCGCCAGCCGGGCGCCATGGGCGCGGATGATCGAGCGCACGCTTTCGCCCATGGAACCCAGATGCACCGGCATGTGCGGCGCGTTGGCGACGAGATTGCCTTCATGGTCGAAAACGGCGCAGGAGAAATCGAGGCGTTCCTTGATATTCACCGAGATCGCGGTGTTGGCGAGCGTCACGCCCATCTGCTCGGCGATCGACATGAACAGATTGTTGAACACTTCGAGCATGACGGGATCGCTGCGCGCGCCCACCGCCGACCGCGCCGGCAGCGCCACGACCCGGCGCAGCACGAGATGACCGAGCGGGTGAACCTCGGCGCGCCAGCCCGGCTCGACGACACTCGTGGCGTTGGCGTCGGCGACGATGGCGGGGCCGTCGATCGTGGTGCCGGCGGGAAGCGCCTCGCGGCGGTAGAGGCCTGCGGGACCTGCGGTCGGCACTACTTGCTCTGATACCGGGGCTTGCCTCTTACTAAGGCCGTCCGCAGGACCGTCGGCGGGACTGACGGCCTCGACGGTGGCGGCTTCGACGATCAACGCCGTGTCGGGCATGGAGAAACCGTAGCGGCGGCGATGGGCGGCGACGAAGGCTTCGGTCATCGCCGCAACCGCACCGAAATCGATGGGCAGCGTCGAATCCGTGCCCTGGTATTTCAATTGCAAGCGGCGTTGCACGGCGATCCGGCCCGGCTCCGCGCCTTGGCCGCGCAGCTCCGCCGCCGCGTCCTCGGCCAGGTCGTCGAGCACGCGCGTCAACATCGGCAGAGCCGCTGCTGTCAACGCGGCTTCGACCGCGCGCTCGCGCAAGGCGCGGAGATCGGCGAGCCCCATGCCATAGGCCGACAGCACACCGGCGTGGGGATGGATGACGATGGTCTTCATGCCGAGAATATCGGCGACCCCGCAGGCATGTTGGCCGCCGGCCCCGCCGAAGCAGCACAACGCGTACTCGGTTGCATCGAGACCGCGGGCCACCGAGACCTGCTTGATCGCGTTGGCCATGTTTTCGTTGGCGATCTTGGTGAAGCCATCGGCGATCTCGGCCGGGCTCATGCGTGTGCCGGTCGCGCGTTCGATGTCCGTCGCCAGGGCGGCGAATTTCGCGGCCACGATGTCGGCGTCGATGGGCAGGTCGCCGCGCCGGCCGAAGATGCGCGGGAAGAAATCGGGTTTGATCCGGCCGGTCATGACGTTGGCGTCGGTGACGGTGAGCGGCCCGCCGCGCCGGTAACAGGCCGGGCCGGGATCGGCGCCCGCCGATTGCGGGCCAACCCGGAAGCGGGCGCCGTCGAAAACCAGGAGCGAGCCGCCGCCCGCCGCCACCGTGTGAATCTTCATCATCGGCGACCGCATCCGCACACCGGCGACCAAGGTCTCGAATTCCAGCTCGTGGGCGCCGTCGTACAGCGCGACATCGGTCGAGGTGCCGCCCATGTCGAAACCGACGATGCGGTCGAAGCCCGCCGCCGCGCTGGTGCGCGCCGCCCCGACGATGCCGGCGGCCGGACCCGACAGGATGGCGTCCTTGCCCCGAAACCTTCGCGCATCGACCAGCCCGCCATTGGATTGCATGAACATCAGCGGCGTGCCGCCCAGCGCCGCCTCGGCCCGATCCACGTAACGGCGCAGCAACGGCGAGACATAGGCATCGACCAGGGTGGTATCGCCGCGCCCGACCAGCTTCATCAGCGGGCTGACCTCGTGCGAGACGCTGATTTGGGTGAAGCCGATGGCGCGGGCGATGGCGGCGACTTGTTTCTCATGCTCGACGTGGCGATAGCCGTGGAGCAGGACAATGGCGATAGCGCGGATGCCGGCGGCGAAGGCTTCGGCCAGCCCGCGCCGCGTGGCGACAGGATCGGGCGGGCGCAACACTTCGCCCTGCGCGCTCATGCGCTCGTCGATTTCTACGACGCCGGCATAAAGCATCTCCGGCAGCACGATCTTGCGCGCGAACAGCTTCGGCCGGTTCTGATAGGCGATGCGGATGGAATCGCCGAAGCCGCGCGTGATCGCCAACACCACCTTCTCCCCCTCGCGTTCGAGCAGGGCGTTGGTGGCGATGGTCGTACCCATCTTGACCGCCTCGATGGCGGATGTGGGCAGGGCCGCGCCCGAAGCCAGGCCGAGCAGATCGCGGATGCCCTGGATCGCGGCGTCATCGTAGCGTCCGGGATTCTCCGACAGCAACTTGCGGGTCAGCAGGGCGCCGTCGGGGCGACGCGCCACGATGTCGGTGAAGGTGCCGCCGCGATCGATCCAGAATTGCCAGCCGGGCTCGGCCATTGTCTTCGCGTCCCCCGCTTCGGCTACATTGTCGCAACGATGATCGAACGTCCCTCACCGAACCATGAGCCGCGCCCTCCCGGCAAGACGATCGACATGCTGGTGCTGCATTACACCGGTATGGTCGACGCCGGCGAGGCGCTGCGCCGGCTCTGCGAACCCGCTTCCAAGGTCAGCGCCCATTACCTGATCGACGAGGATGGCGCAGTCTACCGCCTGGTGGCCGAAGACCGCCGCGCCTGGCATGCCGGCGTGGCGCGCTGGGCCGGCGAGACCGACATCAACGGAATTTCCATCGGCATCGAACTGGCCAATTCCGGCCACGATCACGGCTACCGCGATTTTCCTGAAGCCCAGATGGCGGCGCTGATCGATCTGGCCGGCGGGATCGTCGCGCGCCACGGTATCCCGGCCGCGCGCGTGCTCGGCCATTCCGACGTGGCCCCGCACCGCAAGCTCGATCCCGGCGAGAAATTCGACTGGAAGCGCCTCGCCGCCGCCGGCATCGGCCTATGGCCGGAGGCCATCACAAAGAAGTGGCTGGTTGAGACGGCGTCGCCCGCCGAAGGACCGGATTTCGACCCCGGCGATTCCGATCCGAAGATCGCCGAGGCGCAGTCCGCCCTCGCCCGCTTCGGCTACGACGTGGAGACCACCGGTGTATTGGACGCGCGCACGACAACCGTCCTGGCCGCCTTCCAGCGCCATTTCCGCCCGCGCCGCATCGACGGCCGCCTCGATGCCGAAACCGCGGCGATCCTGGCCGCCCTGGTCGCACTTCTCCCACCCGGCGCCTGACGACGCCGGGTGCGGGCTTCGACTAGCCGCAACTCGCCGCTCCTTCCAATCCAGGCTACGATGGCGGCATGAACGAAAGGGTTAAGCGGCGGCTCACCACGGTATTGTGCGCGGACGTGGCGGGGTATTCGCGGCTGATGGAGGCCGACGAGGCCGGGACGATGGTGATGCTACGTCGCTATCGCGAGGCGATGCGGGCGCTGGTCGCCCGCCATGACGGGCGCGTCGTCAATACCTGGGGCGACGCGGTGATCGCCGAGTTCGCCAGCGTCGTGGAGGCCGTGCAATGCGCCGTGGAGGTGCAGCAGGAGCTTGCTGGCCACGACCGCGACTTGCCCGACGACAAACGCATGCGCTTTCGCATCGGCATCAATCTCGGCGATGTGTTGACCGAAGGCGAGGACATCTATGGTGATGGCGTCAACATCGCCGCGCGCTTGCAGGAACAGGCGGAGCCGGGCGGCATTTTGATCTCTGGCCCGGTCTACGATCAGGTGCACAACAAATTGGCGATCGGCTTCGACTATATCGGCCAGCAGCAGGTCAAGAACATGACCACGCCGGTGATGAGTTATCGCGTGCGCCTCTCCGGCGCCGGCGACGTCGGAACGGCCGCGACATCGAAGCCCGGTTCGGGGCGGCCCGGCGTACCGCCCATCCCGGACACCGGCCTGCCGCAGGGGTCGCTAACCCCGGCCGGGTTGTGGGCGCGATTCATGGGCTTGCCCCGCAAAGCTCGCGTGCTGGCCGCCGCGGCCGCTCTTCTTTTTCACAATCAACCTGTTCACCGGCTTCAAGACGATCTGGTTCCATTGGCCAATTGCGGTGTTGTTGTTCGGCACCCTGTTGCGCCACATCCGCGGCCCCAAGTCCGGGCGCTGACCGCGATCGACCCCTAGCGCCGGGCCGCCGGCTCCCAGGATGTGACGCCCGTGACTCTGCCCGCATTTCTCCGCAATCCCCGTCACCCGCGCTTAGTCCCACAGGAGCGCCGGCATTGACGCGGGGCTTGGACCTCTCTACCTACACCTGGGCCAGACGGCCGGATGGCCGCTCTTTCCCCGCTTGCCGGGGGGAGGGAGGAAAGTCCGGGCTCCACGGAAACACGGTGCCGGGTAACGCCCGGCGGGGGCGACCCCAGGGACAGTGCCACAGAAAACAAACCGCCGGCCGCGAGAGCGCCGCCGGCAAGGGTGAAACGGGGCGGTAAGAGCGCACCGCGGCCTCGGCAACGAGGGCGGCACGGTAAACCCCACCGGGAGCAAGACCAAGTAGGAACGGCAGTCCGTTCGGCTTAAAGCCGGGCGGGCGGGTGCGTCTCCGCATCGTCGTTCGGGTCGGTCGCGCGAGGCGCCTGGTAACAGGCGTCCCAGAGGAATGGCCATCGCCCGCCTTTAACAAGCGGTGCACAGAACCCGGCTTACAGGCCGTCTGGCTCCTGCGGAGGGCCTTACAAGATACGCGATGCTTGTAAGGCCCTCCGCAAGTCTTGCCCCAATAAGAACATTACGAGAACACAATTTCGCCACAGTTGACGGCAAAGATGGCAAGTCGAGGGGTCGTGGCCACGCGAATTTCCTCCGCCATCACCAGGAAGCATCGCCGGGCCATGGGAACTGTTCTTTGCTGCGCCCTGTTTTTATTGGTGTTTCCCATTGACGCCCATAATTACCCATGTTATCCCACAATGTCCCATTGGGGACGAGTCGGGGCCTTTTCCGCGGTGGGACAGGAACAGTCGCCGAGTTCGGCGACAGGGGATGAGATGGCATTGTTCCTGTCCACGTACCTGAACAAGGTCGATCGCAAGGGGCGCGTATCCGTCCCCGCGAGCTTCCGCGCGGCCCTGGCCGGCCAGGCTTTCCACGGCGTCGTGGCGTTTCCCGCGGTCGGTGTGCCGTCCATCGATTGTTTCGGCATCGACCGCATGGAGCGGCTGTCGGCGAGCATCGATGACATCGACCTGTTCTCCGACCGCCAGCGCAACCTCTCGGCCACCATTTTCGCCGATTCCCACCAGCTCGCCTTCGATGGCGAAGGCCGAATCCTGCTGCCCGAAGCCCTGGTCAAACACACCCAGATCGCCGATCAGGCGCTGTTCGCCGGCGCCGGTCCGTCGTTCCAGATTTGGCACCCCGATGCCTTCCGCCGTTACCAGCAGGACGCCCGCGGCAAGGCCCAGGGCCTGTCGGTGAAGCTGCGCCCGGCGGAATCGGGATCATGAACGCGCTCAGCCCGGCGGGAACCCATCGCCCGGTCATGACCGCCGAAATCGTGGCCGCGCTCGCCCCGCGCGACGGCGAGGTCTTCGTCGATGGCACCTTCGGCGGCGGCGGGCATAGCCGTGCCTTGCTGGAAGCCGCGTCTTGCCGCGTCTGGGGGATCGACCAGGACCCCGACGCCGTTCCCCGCGCCGAGGCTCTGGTCCGGCAATATCCCGGCCGTTTCGCCCTGGTGCCCGGCCGTTTCGGGGCGATGGACGATTTGCTGAAGGCGCGTGGCGTCGATGCTGTGGCCGGCATCACGCTGGACCTGGGCGTGTCGTCGATGCAGATCGACGATCCCGAACGCGGTTTTTCCTTCCGCTTCGACGGACCCCTGGACATGCGGATGGCAAGCGCGGGAAGCCCGTCGGATTCCGGTGTCGAAGGGCCGAGCGCCGCCGATCTGGTCAACACCCTCAGCGAGGGTGAATTGGCCGACATCATCCGCCGCTATGGCGAGGAACGCCGCGCCGGCGCCATCGCCCGCGCCATCGTCGCGGCGCGCGCCCAAGGCCCGATCACCCGCACCGCCCAGCTCGCCGACATCGTGCGCGCGGTCGTGCGCCGGTCCCCCGACGGCATCGACCCCGCCACCCGCACCTTCCAGGCCCTGCGCATCGCGGTGAACGACGAGATCGACGAATTGCGACGCGGCCTTGAAGCAGCGGAAAAGTTGCTCTCCCCCGGCGGACGGCTCGCGGTGTTGTCGTTTCATTCGCTCGAGGATTCGGCGGTGAAGGATTTTCTGCGGACCCGTTCGGGCGGCAGCGGCACCTCGCGCCACCTGCCGCTTCCGCCGGATCGCGGGCCGCCCGCCTTCACCCTGCCCTCGCGCAAGGCGATCAAACCCGGCGCCGCCGAGATCGCCGCCAATCCGCGCGCCCGCTCCGCCCGGCTGCGGATCGCCCACCGCACCCACGGAGCACCCGCATGATTCCGCGATCCGGCCTGATGTGGTTGGGCTTGGCGCTGGCCATCGGCGGCGGGCTTTTCGACATCAAACACGATGTCCAGTCCTTTGAGGACGAGCTGAACCGGCTCAACCGCGCCATGACCGCCGAACAGCAAGCCATCCACGTTCTCAAGGCGGAATGGAGCCTGATAAATCAGCCCTCCCGCCTGCAAGGCCTTGCCGCCCGCCACCTCGATCTGATCGCCATGGACCCCCGGCAAATCGTCCATGTCGCCGATCTGCCGTTCCCCGGCGAGGTGCTTCCCGCACCCCCGCCGCCGGCCAAACGCCCCACCGCCGCGCCGCGCCCGGCGAGTCCCCCCGTCGCCCGCGCCCCGGCCAAACCCGCCATCGTCGCCGAATCCAAGGCCGGCGAGCCCAAGCCAACCCTGCCGCCGGGCGGGCGCGGTCAGGCCGAATCCGCGGCCGAGGCGCCGCCGCCCAGCCAGCCGCCGAAAATCGCCGCCCTCGCCGAAGCCGGGGGTCCGGAATGAACCAGCCCCTCTGCGCCGACCGAAGACTGGTCATCGAAGGCAGCGGCAAGCAGATTTTCGAGCTGGCGCGCACCCGTATCCTGATCGCCGGCGTGGTCTTCGCGCTCGGCTTTCTCACGGTCGGGGCGCGGCTGGTGGACGTGACGCTGCTCCAGAACGGCCGCGAACCCCGGCTCGCCTCCGCCTCGCCCGCCGCCGCGCTGGAAATGGACCGCGCCAACATCGTGGACCGCAACGGCGTCCTCCTGGCGACGAGCCTGTCCACCGCCTCGCTTTACGCCAATCCGCATCTGATCCTCGACGCCGGCGACGCCGCCGCCAAACTCGCCGCCGTGTTGCCCGATCTGGACCGCGGCGAGCTGCGCGCCAAACTCGCCTCCGATCGCTCCTTCGTCTGGGTCAAGCGCAACCTGACGCCGCGCCAGCAATTCGAGGTCAACCGGCTCGGCATCCCGGCTCTGTCGTTCCAGCGCGAGGAACGCCGGGTTTATCCCCACGGCGCGCTCACCGCCCACATCGTCGGCTACACCGGCATCGACAATCGCGGCCTGGCCGGCCTCGAACAATCGATGGACGGGGCGCTCCGCCGGGCTCCGGAGGCAAGCGCCCCGCGCGCAAAGGCCGGCGAGGCGCTCCAACTCAGCCTCGATATTCGCCTGCAACACGTGTTGCGCCAGGAGCTGCAACGCACGATCGCCGAGTTCGATGCCCTGGGCGCTTCCGGCATCGTCCTCGACGCCCGCAACGGCGAAATCCTGGCCATGGTCTCGCTGCCCGATTTCGATCCGGTGGACGTGGGCACCGCCGAACCCGAACAGCGGTTCAACCGCAGCACGCTCGGCCTGTACGAGATGGGCTCGACCTTCAAGCTGTTCACCGCGGCGATGGCGTTGGAAAGCGGCACCGTCGGACTCCATGACGGCTTCGACGCGACCCAGCCGATCAAGGTTTCGCGCTTCACCATCAAGGACTATCAGGGCAAGAAGCGCTGGCTGTCGGTGCCCGAAATCATCATGTATTCGTCCAATATCGGGGCCGCGAAGATGGCGCTGGCGGTGGGCGGTCAACGCCAGCGCGACTATCTCGGAAAGCTGGGGCTGCTGAAGGCGTCCACCGTCGAGCTGCCGGAAATCGCCACGCCGCTGGCGCCCGAGCGCTGGCGCGACATCAACACCATGACCATCGGCTTCGGCCACGGCATTTCGGTCTCGCCCCTGCACATGGCGGTGGGCGTGGGCGCCATCGCCAGCGGCGGCGTTATGCACCCGGTTACGCTGCTGAAACGGCCCGATGGCATGGCCGCGCCCGGACAACGCGTGTTGTCGCCCAAGACCGCAGAGCAGGTCTGGGGCCTGATGCGCATGGTCGTCGAACAGGGCACCGGCAAGACCGCCGATGTCCCCGGCTACCTGGTCGGAGGCAAGACCGGATCGGCGGAAAAGCCGGCGGGCAAGGCCTATCGGAAATCGGCCTTGATTTCGTCCTTCGTCGGCGCCTTTCCGATGAACGATCCGCGTTACGTCGTGGTCGTCGTCGTCGACGAGCCGCACGGCACCAAACAAAGCCATGGCTACGCCACCGGCGGCTGGGTGGCGGCGCCGACTGTCGGCCGTCTGGTGGCACGGATGGCCACGTTGCTCGGCATCGAACCTCAAGGCGGCAAGGACCCCGCGCAACGCGAACCCTTGTTGGTCACGGTGAGCGCGGGAGGCAAAAAGGGTGCGCCTTTCTGAGCTGATCGAAGGCGCGGCGGCGGTTCCGCCGCTGGCGGTGCGCGACCCGGACATCGCCGGCATCGCCGCGGATTCGCGCGAGATCAGGCCCGGTTATTTGTTCGCCGCCCTCCCCGGACGCGGCGGCGACGGGCGGCGTTTCATCGACGACGCGCTCCGCCGCGGCGCGGTGGCGGTGCTCGCCCCGCCCGGCTTGCGTATCGGCGATCGGCCGGTTTCGGTGCTCGCGGACGACAATCCGCGGCGCCGGCTCGCGTTGATGGCGGCCCGTTTTTTCATCCGCCAGCCCCGTTACATCGCGGCCGTGACCGGCACCAACGGCAAGACATCGGTGGCGTCCTTCACGCGGCAATTGTGGACGCTGATGGGCCACAAGGCGGCGAGCCTCGGCACGCTCGGCCTCCACGGACCCGGTTTCGACCGCCCGGGATCGCTGACCACGCCGGACCCGCTGGCGCTTCATCGCGACCTCGCGGCATTGGCCGATGCCGGCATCGACCGCGTGGCGATGGAAGCCTCCAGCCACGGCCTCGATCAATACCGGCTCGACGGCGCGGTGCTGGCGGCCGCGGCGTTCACCAACCTGACCCGCGACCATCTCGATTACCACTCATCGATGGGCGATTACTTCAAGGCCAAGCTGCGTCTGTTCAAGGCCGTGCTGCCGCCGGGCGCCGTCGCCGTCCTCAACGCCGACGGCCCTGAATTTGGCGAATTGCACGAGGCCTGCGCCGCACGTGGCCACCGCATCGTCACCTATGGCGAACGCGGCCGCGACATCCGCCTGCGCGCGACCACGCCCCGGGCGGACGGACAGAGCCTCGACATCGAGATCATGGGTCGGCGTTGTTTCGTTGAATTCCCGCTGCCCGCTTCTTTCCAGGCGATGAACGCGCTGTGCGCCGTTGGCCTGGTGCTCGGCATCGACGGTTTCAGCGAAGCCGCGATCGACGCCGCGATCCGCGTCCTGCCCTTGCTAGAGGGTGTGCCCGGCCGCTTGCAACACGCCGCGACCCTGCCGCGCGGCGGCACGGCCTATGTCGATTACGCCCATACGCCGGACGCGCTGGAGACGGTGCTGACCGCGCTGCGCCCGCATGCGCGCGGCCGGCTCGCCGTGGTTTTCGGCTGCGGCGGCGATCGCGACGCGGGCAAACGTCCGTTGATGGGCGCCATCGCCTGCCGGCTAGCCGATTCGGTCATCATTACCGACGACAATCCGCGCAGCGAAGACCCGGCCGTCATCCGCCGCCAGATTCTCGCTTCCTGCCCCGGCGCCCGTGAAATCGGCGCCCGCGCCGCGGCGATCGGCACCGCCATCGGCGAACTCGGTCCCGGCGACATCCTGGTCGTCGCCGGCAAAGGCCATGAGCCCGGGCAAATCATCGGCGCCGAAATCCTGCCCTTCGACGATATCGAGGCCTGCCGCCAGGCCGCCGCCGCCCACGGTGCGGCATGACCGCCCCCGTCCTTTGGACCTCCGCCGAGGCCGAGGCTGCGACCGGCGGCCGCTCGACGCTTCCGTTCCGGGCCAGCGGCGTCTCCATCGACAGTCGGACCTTGGTCCCCGGCGACCTGTTCGTCGCCATCGCGGGACCCAACCATGACGGCCACGATTTCATCGCGGCCGCCATCGCCGCCGGGGCGGCGGCGGCCGTGGTCGGCCGGACGCCACCCGCGATTGTCGGCATCGCTCCCCTCCTGGCGGTTGCCGATCCGCGGGTGGCTTTGGTCGATCTGGCGGTCGCTGCCCGGCGTCGAACCTCGGCGAAAATCATCGGCGTGACCGGCAGCGTCGGCAAGACCGGAGCCAAGGAAGCGATCCGGCTGGCCCTGGCCGCGCAGGGTGCGACCGCGGCCAGCGCCGGCAATTTGAACAATCAATGGGGCCTGCCCCTCAGCCTCGCCCGCACCCCGCGCGACTGTAAATACGCGGTCTATGAAATGGGCATGAGCCGCGCCGGCGAAATCGCCGCCCTGACCCGTTTGGCCCAGCCCCAGGTCGCGGTTATCACCACGATCGAGGCCGCCCATCTGGTCAACTTCGCCTCGGTCGAGGACATCGCCAGGGCCAAGGCCGAAATCTTCCTGGGCATGAAAGGCGGGGTTGCGGTCCTCAATCGCGACAATCATCATTTTCCGCTTCTGGCCGCCATCGCGCGCGGCGAGGGCGTGGCCAGGGTCGTCGGCTTCGGCGCCGATGCCGGGGCCGAGGTTCGGCTGATCGACTACGCGCCGCGCCATGACGGCGCCGCCATCGTGGCGAGTTTCGCCGGGCGTCCGCTGCGTTACCGGCTCGGCCTTCCCGGCCGGCATTGGGCCATGAACAGCCTGGCCGCCTTGGCTGCGATCGAGGCCGTGGGCGCCGATCTCGCCCTCGCTGCGGACATGCTCGGCGGGCTGACCGCGCTGCCCGGCCGCGGCGACCGGCGACGCCTCTCCGTGCCCGGCGGCGCCATCGAACTGATCGACGACAGCTACAACGCCAGTCCCGCCTCGATGCGGGCGGGCTTGGCTTTGCTGCGCGAGACCCTGCCCGGACGCACCGGCCGCCGCGTCGCCATCCTGGGCGACATGCTGGAGCTGGGCGAGGCCTCTCGGCACCTTCACGCCGAACTGGCCGGCGCCGTGGAAGCGGCCGGCATCGACCTGGTCTTCACCTGTGGGCGCGACATGGCGGCGTTAGGCGAGGCCCTGCCGAAGCTCAAACACGGCGGTCATGCCCTGGATTCGGCTGGGCTGGCGCCGATGATTCCGGCGGCGATCCGGGCCGGCGACGTGGTTCTGGTCAAGGGCTCACGCGGCAGCCGCATGGACCGGATCGTCGATGCGCTGTCGCGCCTGGCCGCGACCCCGCCGCGCGCCGCCAACGGCTGAGGCGGATAAGGATCATGCTGTTCAACCTCCTCTATCCGCTGGCCGATGAGTTCAACGTGCTGAACCTGTTCCGCTATCTGTCTTTCCGTTCGGGCGGGGCGGTGATGACGGCGTTGCTCGTCAGCTTCCTGCTCGGTCCCGCGATCATTCAGAACCTGAAACGCCGCCAGCGCGAAGGCCAGCCCATTCGGACCGATGGGCCGGAAAGCCATCTCCTCACCAAAAAGGGCACACCGACCATGGGCGGCGTGCTGATCCTGCTCGCGGTGACCATCAGCACGTTGTTGTGGGCGGACCTGACCAACGGGTTCGTTTGGGTGGTGCTGTTGGTGACCGTCGGCTTTGGCGCCATCGGCTTCGCCGACGACTACGTGAAACTGACGCGGCGCTCCAGCCACGGTGTGTCGGGCCGGGTCAAATTGCTGGTGCAAGCCGCGATCTCCGCCATCGCCGCGTTCGCCATCGCCATGTTGACCCGCGAGCCGCTGACCACCGCGCTCGCCTTTCCGTTCTTTAAGTCGCTGCTCATCGACCTCGGCTGGTTTTTTATTCCGTGGGCGGCCTTCGTGATGGTCGGGGCTTCCAACTCCGTGAACCTGACCGACGGGCTCGATGGTCTCGCCATCGTGCCGGTGATGATCACCGCCGGATGTTTCGCCGCGATCACCTATTTCGTCGGCAACCGCGTGTTCGCCGACTACCTGCTTCTTCATTACGTCGTCGGCTCGGGCGAATTGGCGGTTTTCTGCGCCGCCCTGGTTGGCGCGAGCCTCGGCTTCCTGTGGTTCAACGCGCCGCCGGCGATGGTGTTCATGGGTGATACCGGATCGTTGTCCGTGGGCGGCGCGCTCGGCGCGATCAGCGTCATCGTCAAACACGAGATCGTCTTGGCGATCATTGGCGGGCTGTTCGTGCTCGAAACCGTTTCCGTCATCGTGCAGGTGGTTTCCTTCAAGCTGACGGGCCGGCGCGTTTTCCGCATGGCGCCCCTGCACCACCATTTCGAGAAGAAAGGCTGGGCGGAGCCGACGATCGTCATCCGATTCTGGATCGTGGCGACCATTCTGGCCCTGGTCGGCCTGTCCACATTGAAGCTGCGGTGATGTGCGCCATCGAGATACAGGATTTTGGCGGACGGCCGGTTGCCGTGTTCGGCCTCGGCAAATCGGGGCTGGCCGCCGCGCGCGTCCTGCTCGCCAGCGGCGCCCACACCTGGGCCTGGGACGATGACGAAGGCCGGCGGCGCGTCGCCGGATCCGAAGGCATCGAACTGGTCGATCTCTACCGCTGCGACTGGCGCGAGCCCGCGGCCCTGATTCTCAGCCCCGGCATCGCACACACCCATCCCAAGCCCCATATCGTGGCCGCCCGCGCCCGCGACGCCGGCGCGGAAATCATCGGCGACATCGAACTTCTGGTGCGGTCAAACACGCGCGCGCGTTACGTCGGCGTCACCGGCACCAACGGAAAATCGACGACGACCGCCCTGATCGGCCACATCCTGCGCCGTGGCGGCATCAAGGTGGCGATTGGGGGCAATCTCGGCACGCCGGCCCTCGAACTCGACGCGCTTGGCGAGGATGGCACCTATGTGCTGGAGCTGTCCTCCTACCAACTCGAACTGACGCCGTCGCTGACGCTCGCCATCGCCGTGTTGCTCAACATCACGCCGGACCATCTCGACCGGCATGGCGGCATGAAGGGTTATGTCGCGGCCAAGCGCCGGATATTCGGCCAGCTCAACGGCCCGCGCGCCGCCATCATCGGCATCGACGACGAACACGGGCGGGCCATCGCCGCCGAGCTCGCCGCCGCCGGCGAAGCCAAGGTCATACGGATTTCCGGGCGGGAACGCGCTGCCGGCGGCGTTTATGCCATCGACGGCCGGCTTTACGACGATCTTTCCGGCGCCGCCGCCGAGGTCCTGGACATCGGTGCGGTTCCCACGCTTCCGGGCGCGCATAACGGGCAGAACGCCGCCGCCGCTTATGCCGCGGCGAAACTGGCCGGGCTGAACCGGGCGGCGATCACCGGCGGTATCGCGAGTTATCCCGGGCTGCCCCACCGCCAGGAGCTGGTGGCGACGATCGAGGGCATCCGCTTCGTCAATGACAGCAAGGCGACCAATGCCGACGCGGCGGCCAAGGCGCTGGCCTCGTACGAAACGATTTATTGGATCGCCGGGGGACGCCCGAAAGAGGGCGGCATCACCGCGCTGTCGCCCTGGTTCGGGCGTGTCGCCCGCGCGTTTTTGATCGGCGAGGCAGCCCCGGATTTCGCGCGCACGCTCGCCGGGCATGTGGACACGACCGTGGCCGGCACCTTGGACGCCGCACTCCCGGCCGCGTTTGCCCTGGCCCGCCGCGAGAAGCGCCCCAGGCCGGTCGTGCTGCTATCGCCGGCCTGCGCGTCGTTCGACCAATTCGCCAATTTCGAGGCGCGCGGCGCCGCCTTCCGCGATCTCGTGCGGGGTTTGGTCGCGCCCGCCGCCGCCGGAGGCGAGCGATGACCGCCTTCCCGCGCAGCGATACCAGCATCGTCGGCCGCTGGTGGTGGACCGTCGATCGCTGGAGCCTGGTGGCACTGGCGGTTCTGGTGGCTTTCGGCGTGCTCCTGAGCCTGGCGGCGACGCCGCCGGTGGCCGAGCGCATCGGTCTGGAGCCCTTCCATTTCGTCCGCCGCCAATTGGTGTTGGTGCCGCCCGCGCTGCTGATCCTGGTCGCGGTGTCCATGCTCGATCCGCGCGGGATCAAGCGGCTGTCGATCGTGGTTTTCGGCGTGGCGCTGCTGCTGGTTATCCTGACCCTGGCGACCGGAGCGGAGATCAAGGGCGCGCGGCGCTGGCTGGCGCTGGGCGGATTGTCGATCCAGCCCTCGGAATTCCTCAAACCCGCTTTCGCCGTGCTGGCGGCATGGCTGTTCGCGCACCAACACCGGAAGGACGGGTTTCCCGGCAACATCGCCGCCTTTGGCCTGTGCGCGGTCGTGCTGGCGCCGCTGTTGCTCCAGCCCGATGTCGGCATGGCCGCGGTTGTCGCGGCGGTATGGTTCGCCCAATTTTTCCTGGCCGGGCTGGGCCTGCGCTGGGTCGGCTTTTTCGGGATGAGCGGTCTCGGGGGGCTGGTCGCGGCCTATACCCTGCTGCCCCATGTCGCCAGCCGCATCGACCGCTTCATCGATCCGAAATCGGGCGACAGCTATCAGATCGATACCGCGCTCGACGCCTTTCTCAACGGCGGGATGTGGGGCCGCGGCCCGGGTGAAGGAACCGTGAAGGCGATCCTGCCCGATGCCCATAGCGATTTCGTCTTCGCCGTCGCCGGGGAGGAATTGGGCCTGGTCGCCTGCCTTATCCTGGTCGGGCTCTTCGCCTTCATCGTGCTGCGCGGCTTTTCGCGGCTCCTCGACGAACGAGATTTGTTCGTCCTGCTCGCTACCGCCGGCCTGCTCGTGCAGTTCGGCCTGCAAGCCCTGATCAACATGGGTTCGGCGATCCATCTGATCCCGACCAAGGGCATGACCCTGCCGTTTATTTCCTATGGCGGCTCCTCGCTGATCGCCTTGTCGCTCGCCATGGGCATGCTGATGGCGCTGACCCGCCGGCGCGTCGGCCATGGGGAGGCGGATTCGTGACGGGCCCCCTGATCGTGCTGGCGGCGGGCGGCACCGGCGGCCACGTTTTCCCAGCCGAAGCCTTGGCCGGCGTGTTGGCCGCGCGCGGCTTTCACCTGGCGCTGTTCACGGATCGGCGGGGCGGCGCCTTCGGCAGCGCGGCAGCGGGATTGGACGCCTATCGTTTGCACGCGGCCGCCTTCGCCGGCGGCGTCCTCCGGCGGTCGCTTGCCCTGGTCGAACTCGGGCGCGGTTTTCTCCAGGCCCGCCGGCTGATCGGACGGCTGGGTCCGGCCGCGGTCGTGGGCTTCGGCGGCTACCCCTCGATCGCGCCCATGGTCGCGGCGATTCGGGCCGGCGTGCCCACCCTCATCCACGAACAGAACGCGGTACTCGGCCGCGCCAACCGGCTTCTGGCCGGGCGGGCGACCCGGATCGCCACCTGTTTTTCCGCCGTGCGCGGCCTGGCCGGCGCGGCCGGCGGTCGCGCGGTCCTGACCGGCAATCCGGTGCGCCCGGCGATCATGGCGTTGCGGGATCGGCCCTTGGCCGCTCCGGCCGCGACCGCGCCATTTCGCCTGCTGGTCACCGGCGGCAGCCAGGGAGCGTCGGTCTTTTCGCGCGTGCTGCCGGCGGCGCTGGCGCGGCTCGATGCCGACCAACGGGCACGCCTCGCCGTGACGCAGCAGTGCCGCGCCGAGGACCTCGATTCCGTGCGCGCGGCCTATCGCCAAAGCGGCGTCGCCGCCGAGCTGTCGTCATTCTTCGCCGATCTGCCGGATCGATTGAGCGCCGCCCATCTGGTGATTGGACGCGCCGGCGCCTCGACCGTCGCCGAAATCACCGTGGCCGGGCGGGCCGCGATCCTGATCCCCTACCCCGCCGCCGCCGACGATCACCAAAGCGCCAACGCCGCCGCGCTGGCGAACGCAGGCGCGGCCTGGGTGATGGCGCAGGCCGACTTCACCCCGGCGGCGCTGGCGGCGCGGCTGGCGGCGTTGATGAACGATCCCGCCGAAATCGTGGCGTGGGCCGAGCGTGCCGGCGCGTTGGGCCGGCCGCGGGCGGCCGAACACCTGGCGGACCTGGTCGGTTTGCTCGCGGCGGAACGGCCGCTGCGCTCGCACAAACACATGGCGATGGGGTTGGCGGCATGAGAGAGCTACCGCTTTCCATCGGCACCATCCATTTCGTCGGCATCGGCGGCATCGGCATGAGCGGCATCGCCGAAATCCTGCACAATCTTGGCTACAAGGTGCAGGGCAGCGACCTGGTCGAAAGCGCCAACGTCAAACGCCTGGCTGCCCTCGGCATCCCGGTCGGCAAGGGCCATCGCGCGGAAAACCTGGGCACCGCCCAAGTCGTCGTTGTCTCCTCCGCCGTCGCCGCCGACAATCCGGAAGTCGCCGCCGCGCGCGCGCGTTTGATCCCGGTCGTGCGCCGTGCCGAGATGTTGGGCGAGCTGATGCGGCTGAAATGGTCGGTGGCCATCGCCGGCACCCACGGCAAGACCACGACGACATCGCTGGTCGCGGCACTTTTCGACGCCGCCGCCCTCGATCCGACCGTGATCAATGGCGGCATCATCAACGCCTATGGCACCAATGCGCGGCTCGGCGCCGGCGATTGGATGGTCGTCGAGGCCGACGAATCCGACGGCACCTTCGTCAATTTGCCGGCGACCATCGCCATCGTCACCAACATCGACCCCGAACATCTCGATTTCTACGGCGATTTCGACGCCGAGCGGCGAGCCTTCGCGACCTTTGTCGGCCGCATCCCCTTTTATGGTTTCGCCGCGATGTGCCTGGATCATCCCGAAGTGCAGGCGCTGATCCCCCAGGTCGCCGATCGCCGCGTGGTGACCTATGGCTTTAATCCGCAGGCCGATGTACGCGGCACCGAACTGCACCTCGACGCCAACGGAGCGCGTTTCGACGCGGTCATCGCCGATCGCCTCGGCGGCGGCAGCCGGACGATCGCCGGACTGACGCTGCCGCTGGTGGGCGCGCATAACGTGCAGAATTCGCTGGCCGTCATCGCCGTCGCCACCGAGATGGGCATGGACGATGCCGTGATCCGCAAGGCGCTGGCCGGCTTCCGCGGCGTCAAGCGGCGCTTCACCAAGACCGGCGAGACGCGCGGCATCACGGTCATCGATGATTACGGCCACCATCCGGTGGAGATCGCCGCCGTGCTCAAGGCCGCGCGCAGCACCGGACCCAACAACGTGATCGCGGTCGTCCAGCCCCACCGCTTCACCCGGCTGTCGGCGCTGTTCGAGGAATTCTGTACCTGTTTCAACGACGCCGATGTCGTCATCGTCGCCGATGTCTACGCGGCCGGCGAAAAGCCGATCGAAGGCGCCAACCGCGACGCCCTGGTCGACGGGCTGCGCGCCCGCGGTCATCGCCGCGTCATCCCCCTGCCCGCGCCAGAGGCCTTGGCCGAAGTGGTGGCGGGGGTCGCCGGCCAGGGCGACCTCGTCGTCTGCCTCGGCGCGGGCACCATCACCCAATGGGCGCATGCCCTTCCCGGAGAATTGGCGGCTTTGTCCGGCCCGGCGGGCCAAGAGCGGCACCGCGCCGGAGGGGCGCGATGATCGTGGCCCCGATGGCGCAGGACCACCTCATCGACCGGCTGCCGCCCGTGCGCGGACGGTACACGGCCGACGCGCCGCTTTCCGGGATCACCTGGTTCCGGGTCGGCGGTCCGGCCGAAGTGATGTTCCGCCCGGCCGATAGCGACGACCTCGCCGACTTTCTCGCCGCGCGGCCCCGGGATGTTCCTGTCACCGTTTTGGGCGTCGCCTCGAATCTTCTGGTGCGCGACGGCGGTATTCCGGGTGTGGTCATCCGGCTGGGCCGCGCCTTCGCCGAGGTGGCCGCCGCGGGTTTGACCATCCGCGCCGGCGCCGGTGCGCTCGACGCCAATGTCGCCTTGGCCGCCCGCGACGCCGGGATCGGGGAGCTCGAATTCCTGTCGGGTGTGCCGGGGACGATCGGCGGGGCCTTGCGGATGAATGCCGGCGCTTTTGGCGGCGACATGAAAGCCGCGACGGTATCGGCCACGATCTTGGACGCGAGCGGCGGGCGGCGTGTCCTGACCGGCGCCGAGATCGGCTTCGTCTATCGCGGGAGCGCCGTGCCCGATGACGCGATTTTCGTCGCGGCGGAACTTACCGGCGCCGCCGCGTCGCCGCTCGACATCGCGCGCCGCATGGAGGCGATCGCCACCGCGCGCGCCGAAAGCCAGCCGATCCGCAGCCGCACCGGCGGCAGCACCTTCACCAATCCGGCGAGTCTCGGCGGCCTGAAGGCATGGCAGCTGATCGAGGCGGCGGGATGCCGCGGCCTGCGCCTGGGCGGCGCCATGGTGTCGGAAAAACATTGCAATTTTCTGATCAACACCGGGGGCGCCACGGCGGCGGATATCGAGACGCTCGGCGAGGAAGTTCGGCGGCGTGTCATCGACAACAGCGGCATCGCGTTGGAATGGGAAATCCGCCGCGTCGGCGTGCCGGCGGAAGGAAGGCGGACATCATGAACCGCCGCATCGCCGTGCTCATGGGCGGCATATCGGCCGAACGCGAGGTCTCGCTGGTCAGCGGGCGCGCCGTGGCCGCCGGTTTGCGCCAAGCCGGCTACGAGGCCGTCGAAATCGACGTCGGCGCCGACGTATACGCGCTACTCGCGGCTTTGACGCCCCGGCCCGATGTCGTCTTCAACGCGTTGCACGGACGTTTCGGCGAGGATGGTTGCATCCAGGGCCTGCTCGATTTGCTGGGCATCCCGTATACCCATTCCGGGGTTCTGGCCTCGGCCATGGCCATGGACAAGCCGACCGCGCGCAAGGTTTTCGCCGCCGCGGGCTTGCGCTGCCCGGAAGGACAAGTCATCCCGCGCGAGGCGATTCCCTCCGCGATTCCCATGGCCCCGCCTTTCGTCTTGAAGCCGATCAATGAAGGATCGAGCGTCGGCGTCCACATCGTTTTCGACGACGAAGGGCTCGCCGCCTTCGCGTCTTCGGCCTGGCCCTATGGTGAGGAAGTCCTGGTCGAACGGTATATCCCGGGTCGCGAAATCACGGTCGCGGTGCTCGGCGACCGCGCGGTCGGCGTGTTGGAAATTCGTCCGAACAACGGCTTTTACGACTACGCCGCCAAATACACCGATGGAAAGGCGATCCATCTGGTGCCGGCGCCGATGCCGCTGGCCGATTACGGCGCCGCGCTGCACATCGCCTTGCAGGCCCACCGCACCTTAGGCTGCCGCGGGGTAAGCCGCGCCGATCTGCGGTATGACGACACCGGCGCCGGGCGCGCCGGCATCTACCTGCTCGAGGTCAACACCCAGCCGGGCATGACGCCGTTGTCGCTGGTTCCCGAAATCGCCGCCCATGCCGGAATCTCCTTTCCCCGATTGGTGTCCATGCTGGTGGAGGACGCACGATGCGCGCCCCGTCACGGCTGACCGCGCCGCGCGGCTTCGCGCCACGACGCCAGGCCAGGCGCCGGCTGAAGCTGCTGTGGCCGTCGCGACAGACGCTGCGCTGGATCGGGCTCGGACTCGGCACGATCCTGGCCGGGGCCGGGATCGTTTGGCTCATCCGTTCGCCGCTGCCGGCGACGGCCTGGACCGGGGCGACGGACGCCGCCCTTGGCTTGTCGTCCCGCGCCGGTTTTGCCTTGCGCGAGGTCTATGTCGAGGGCCGCGGGGAGACCACGCGCGATCGGGTTCTCGCGGCGCTCGGCGTCAGCCTTGGCCAGCCCCTGGCCGCCATCGACATCGAGGCGGCGCGCGCGCGCCTTGCGGCGCTGCCCTGGATCAAGGACGCAGCCATCGAGCGGCGCCTGCCCAGCACGTTGTATGTGCGGCTGACCGAACGCCAGCCCATGGCGTTGTGGCAAAGGCGCGGTGAAATCGTGGTCATCGACGGCGAGGGCGTGGAAATCGCGGAGGCACCGCTCGGGCGTTTCGCCGCTCTCCCACTCGTCGTGGGCGAGGGCGCACCGGGCGCGGCGGCGGCGCTGCTGGCGATTTTGGCGCGCGAACCCGAACTGCGCCGGCGCGTGACCGCGGCGGTGTTCGTCGGCCAACGGCGCTGGACGCTGCGCCTCGACGATTCGATCGACGTCCATCTGCCGGAAGACGATACCGCGGCGGCGTGGATGCGGCTGGCCGACATCGACCGGCGCGACAAGGTGCTCGAACGCGAAATCTCGGCCGTCGATCTGCGCCTGCCGGATCGCCTCGTCCTTCGCACCGTCCGCAGCTTGCCGCGCAAGCCGCCGGCGGCGGGACGCCAGACATGAGCCGACCTTCGGGAGATAGGGAAAACAGATGATCGGACGAAGGTCCAAGACCCGGGGCGGCGTGATCGCCGCGCTCGACATCGGCAGCAGCAAGGTTTGCTGCTTCGTCGCCCGCATGAGCGGCGACACCATCAACGTCATCGGCATCGGCCATCAGGTGGCCAAAGGCCTGCGCGGCGGCAGCGTCGTGGACATGGAGGCCGCGGAGGCGGCGATCCTCAACGCCGTGAGCGCGGCCGAACAGATGGCGGGGGAAACCCTGTGCTCGGTCATCGTGTCCCTGTCGGCGGGCCAGCTCGCCTCGCACACCACGGCGGTGGATGTCGAAATCGCCGGGCATGAAGTCGGCGACACCGATCTGCGCCGGGTCATCGACCACGGCCGCCAGCACAACCAACGACCCGAGCGCGAGCTGATCCACGCCATCCCCGTCGCCTACACCATCGACGGCAGCCGCGGCATCCGCGATCCCCGCGGCATGTTCGGCGCGCGGCTGGGCGTCAACATGCACATGATCACGGCGGCGCCGGCGGCGCTCCGCAACCTCGCCACCTGCATCGGCCGTTGCCATTTGAGCGTCGATGGCTTCGTCGTCTCGCCCTACGCCGCCGGCCTCGCCGTGCTGGTCGAGGACGAAATGGATCTCGGCGCGACCGTCATCGACATGGGCGGGGGCACGACCTCGATCGCCGTGTTCTTCGACGGCAACGTCATCCATGTGGACGGCGTTCCGGTCGGCGGCAACCACATCACCAATGACATCGCCCGCGGCCTGTCCACGCCGGTCGCCCACGCCGAACGCATGAAGACCCTGTATGGCA
>SHVT01000060.1 GCA_009694125.1 Rhodospirillaceae bacterium
GATTCTGGATGAACGGCGTGAACCATTTCTCGATGCCTTGCTGCGCCGTCAGGAACTCGATCTCGAACGGCGCGCCGGTCTTGGCGTCGACCAGCACCCCGCCCTTGTTCACCCAACCGGCGTCCGCCAGCAGGGCGCGCGCCTTCAGCAAATTATCGCGGGCATTGCCCGAGCCATCGGTGCTCGGCGGCGCATAAGGGGTGGTGAACACCTCGGGCGGCAGCCGATCGCGATATTTTTCCAGGATCGCAAGCTCCTCGCCGGTGGGCAGCCCCGAGGCCGCCAGCTCCGAACCCTGGAAATAACTGGCGACGGCCTCGTACTGCCCGAAGGCCAATGTCTTGTTGCTCCAGGCGAAGTCAAAGGCGAGGTTGATGGCTTGACGCGCGCGGCGGTCGGCGAATTTTTCGCGCCGCAGGTTGAGGACAAACAGTTGCGGCGAGTCGGGCATGCCGTCCCGGAACATCGACTTGATGATGCGGTTGCCGGCGATCAGTTTTTCGTCATAGCCGGTCGCCCAACGTGACGCCGTGTTCTCGACAAACAGATCGAAGGAGCCGCCCTTGAAGGCCTCGAAGGCGACTTCGTCGTCGCGGAAGTACTCGACTCGGAATTCGTCGAAGTTGTCGGTGCCGACCTTTGCCGGCAGCGCGCGGCCCCAATAATTGGGATCGCGCTTGTAAACGATGAACCGGCCCGGCTCGAATTTCTCGATCCTGTAGGGTCCGGTCGACACCGGAATGTCGAGGCTCGGCGCGGCGAAATCGCGCTTTTCCCAGTAGGCCTTACTGACCACCGGCAATTGCCCCATGATCATGGGCAGTTCCTTGTTGTCGGTGACTTTGAAGTGGAACCGCGCCTTGAGAGGTCCGGTTTTCTCCGCCCGATCGACGTCGCCCCAGTACAATTTGTAGGTCGGGGAACCCTTCTCCATGAGAATGTTGAACGAAAAGACCACATCGTCGGCGGTGACCGGCGTGCCGTCGTGAAATCGGGCCTCGGGGCGTATCGCATACTCGATCCATGATCCGTCTTCGGCCACTTCCACGGTTTCACAGAGCAGGCAATAGGCCGCGAACGGCTCGTCGGCGCCCGCCATCATCAGGCCTTCGACGAAATAGGACGCATCTCCAAGATAGGTCAGGCCCGCCGCTGGGTTCCCTTTGACGATGAAGGGGTTGAAGCTGTCGAAGGTGCCGAAGGAGTCCTGTCGCAGAATGCCGCGCTTGGGGGCGTTTGGATTGACGAAGTCGAAGTGCTTGAAGCCGGCGCCGAACTTGGGCTCACCATAGAGTGACAGCGCGTGCACCGGCTTGCCGCGCACGAGGGCTTGCGCCGGAACGGCAAGCGCCAACATGGCGATCGCGATCAAACTGGTGCCGAGTTCGCGTGTCATAACCTGCTCCGCGGAATTGACGTGTGTGCAAGATATCGGTTCGACAGTGGCGGCACTCAACCGCTCCACGCAAGCGCTTTCAGGGCCTGGGCGTGGACCCCGGCGTCGCCCGCGGCAAGGATGTGTCCCGTGCTGCCGCGCGTCAGCGGCCTGCCGTTCCAATCGGTCACGGTGCCGCCGGCGTTCAAGATCACCGGTACCACGGCGGCGAAATCGTGCAGGGCGAGGCGCGCTTCGCACGCCATATCGGTCCAGCCCGACGCTACCATGGCGTAGTGGAAGCAATCGGTGCCGCCGTAGCGGCGCCTCTTGGACGCTTGCGCGAGACGTTCGAACGCCGCTGCTTCGTTGGTTCTCAGGTATTCGGGTCCGGTCGCATACACGGTGGCCTTGGCGATATCCGCGCAGGCGCGGGTGCGCACCGGCGCGCCGTTCATGGTGGTCGGCGCTCCGCCGCCGCCGATCCAACGCTGACTGAGCGCCGGGTGATTGATGCAGCCCAGCCACGGCACGCCATTTCGCAACAGCCCGATCAAGGTGCCGAACAGCGGCACGCCGTTGATGAACGACTGTGTGCCGTCGATGGGGTCCAACACCCAGACCCACTCGGCGTTTTGGTTATGGCCGCCGTGTTCCTCGCCGATGAAGCCGTGATCTGGGAAGGCCGCGCGGATGATGTCGCTCATAGCGGTTTCGGCGTCGCGGTCGGCGATGGTGACCGGCGATCCGGTCTCATCGGCCTTGGCGTCGACCCGCAGCGAGGTACGGAAATGGTGTAAAACGATTTCGCCACTTGTGTCGGCCAGGCGGTGAACCAGGGCGACGCAAGCGGCGTTGAAATTCTGCGCGGTCATGGCGCCGGGAAAAGAAAACCGTTATTCGGCCTTCGGCGGTTCAGCTGGCGCGGCTTCTGCGGGGGCCGGGGCTGCTTCCGCAGGTCCCGCTGGCGCCTCGGCCGCGGGGAACGGCAGCGGATTCTCTGTGTTCGCGGCCAGGAAACGGATCACATCGGCGCGTTCCTTTGGCTTTTTAATACCGGCAAAGGACATTATGCCCTTGGGCGCCAGACGCTTGGGATTCTCCATATAATCCTCGAGTTTCTCATATGTCCAAGTGCCGCCGATGGCCTGGAGCGACGCCGACGTTTTGAAGCCGTTGCGGTCGCCGATGGATTCGCCGACGATGTTGTGAAGATTCGGGCCCGTGCCATTTTTGCCGCCGGCGTCGATGGTGTGGCAGCTCAAGCATTTGCGGAACACGGCCTTGCCGGCCTCGGGGTCCGCCGCCGCCAGCAAAGGCAGCGCCGTTACACGCTGGCCGCCGCCGCCGCCGCCGGAGTCGGCCACGGCTTCTTCCTCCATGGCCTCAATCGGGTAGGCGAAGGTCTCCAGCGCCGCTTCCTCGTGCGGCATAATTCCATTGCCGATGATGTTGACCCCAAGAATGGCGAGGAACGCCACCCAGAATGCGCTGACGGTCGCATCCCAGAACGGGGAAATGGCGGAAATCGGCTTGGTCGACGTGCTCATGAAAAAGGCCCCAACTGGCGCGGAAACGAAGGCGCGTAAATGCGGCTCCTGAATAATCCTGTCCGCGCCGAATCTCAATCCCCCCTTTCGCGGGAAACATGAGGAAAATCAATGCTGAATGGCGCATGATCGGCGGTGTACGGCGGCTTGGCGGCCCTTGGATTGAATGAATAACTCCGATATCTCTGCGCCCGGATCGGGGCGCTCCCCCATCGTGTTGTAACTGTGTGTTGTAACCGCGTGTTATAACTGAGAGTGACTCGCATCATGTCCGGACCAGCTCTGATCGTTATTCCATCGCGTTTGAAAGCTACCCGGCTGCCCGACAAACCCCTCGCCATGATTGGCCCCGAGCCCATGATTCTGCACGTCTGGCGGCGGGCGGTGGCGGCCAAGGCCGGGCCGGTCATCGTGGCCTGCGGCGACGCCGAGATCGCCGATGCCGTCCGCAAGGCGGGCGGTGAAGCGGTCATGACCGATCCGGCGCTGCCGTCCGGCTCCGACCGCGTCTACGCGGCGGCCGAGTCTTTCGATCCGGCCGGGAGGTATCAGGTGATCGTCAACGTCCAGGGCGATTTGCCGACCTTGGACCCTGCGATTGTCGCGGCATCGCTCAAGCCCTTGGAGCGTGTCGAGTTCGATATCGGCACGCCGGTGGCGCTGATCGGCAAGCCCGAGGAGTTGAACGACACCGCGGTGGTCAAGCCGGCCGTGACGTTCGCTCCTGGCGAGAAAATCGCCGCCGCCTTGTACTTCAGCCGCAACCTGATCCCCTCGGGCGACGGCCCGCACTACCACCATATCGGCGTGTACTCGTTTCGCCGCGCGGCGCTCAAAAAGTTCGTCAGCTTAAAGCCCACTGGCCTTGAATTGCGCGAACGGCTCGAGCAATTGCGCGCCATCGAACACGGTATGTGTATCGGCGCGGTGCTGGTCGACACCATTCCTTTGGGTGTCGATACGCCCGCCGATCTGGATCGTGCCCGCTGCCTGTTGGGCTTCGCGTAAGGTCGAGACCCCATGCCCAGCCACATGTCCAGAATCGCGTTTCAAGGCGAAATCGGCTCCTACTCGCACTTGGCCTGCAAGGCGCGTTTCCCGCGCTTGACGCCGCTGCCGTCGGCGACCTTCGACGACGCCATCGCCGCCGTGCACGACTCGAAAGCGAAGCTGGCGATGATCGCGGTCGACAATTCGGTCGCGGGCCGCGTCGCCGACGTGCACCATCTGCTGCCCGGCACTGGGCTGACCATCGTAGGTGAGCACTTCCAGCCGGTGCACCATCATCTGCTGGCCGTGAAGGGCGCGACGCTCAAGTCGATCAAGACCGCCGAGAGCCACGTGCATGCGCTCAGTCAGGTGCGGAAATTCCTGCGCAAGCACAAGATCAAAGCCGTGGTGGCGCTGGACACGGCGGGCGCGGCGCGCGACGTGGCGGCGCGCGGCGACAAAACGGTCGCGGCCGTGGCGTCGGCCATCGCCGGAAAAACATACGGTCTCAAATCAATCGCCGCCGACATTGAAGATGAGGCCCACAACACGACGCGGTTTCTGATCATGGCCAAGACCAGCGCCAAGCCGAAGTCCGGGATGCCGTGCGTGACGTCCATGATCTTCCGGCTGAAAAGCGTACCCGCGGCGCTGTACAAAGCCCTTGGCGGCTTTGCCACCAGCGGCATCAACCTGACCAAGCTCGAAAGCTACATGATCGGCGGATTTTTCAAGACCGTCGAATTCTACGCCGAGGTCGAGGGCCGCCCAGACGAGCCGAAGTTCAAGCACGCGCTGATGGATCTGAAGCTGTACTCGGACCGCATCGCATTTCTTGGCACCTATCCGGTCGATCCGTTCCGCTTCAAGGGCCGGTGACCGCGCATCTGCGCCCTTGTGCTATCCCTCGGCCAACCAGGTGTTCACCAGAAAGCGGGCGATGGAGAAGGGGTTTGGCAGACGGGTGTTGGGGTAGGGGCCATCGGGATTGCCGAAGCTCCGCAAGTCGTTGCGAGTGAACCAGCGGCAGTCTTCAAGTTCGTTATCGGTCAAGTTGATCTCGGTGGTCAGCGCCCGGGCGTGGAACCCCAGCATGATCGTGGCCGGAAAAGGCCAGGGCTGACTGGCCATGTATCGCACCGCGCCGACCCGCACGCCGGTTTCCTCAAATGTTTCGCGGATCACGGTTTCCTCAAGGCTCTCTCCCGGTTCGACAAACCCGGCGATCACCGAATACATGCCGGGCGGCCATTTCGACTGGCGTCCCATCAAGCAACATTTCCCGGCCGGATCTTCGATCAACGTGATCACCGCCGGATCGGTGCGCGGAAAGGCGCGGTGGCTGCATTTGGGATTCAAGCACTGGCGGCTGTGGCCGCCTTCCATGGATTCGGTGGGCGCGCCGCACCGGCCGCAGTGCAGATGGTTGCCGTGCCAGATCACCATGGCCCGGGCATAGGCGACCATAGCCGCCTCATCAGCGGCCAGCAGCGAAACTACTTCGTTGAGCATGCGGAATTCGCCGGCGATGCCGAGGTCGGGGGGCAATTCACTGTCTGGCAGGCCGAGCGCAAACCATGGCACGTCGCCCTGCATACCCAAAAATACCGGCGGCGCCTCGGCGCGGATCAACCGCCGATCGAGGTCGGCGAATGGAATCACGCCGGCGCGGGGTCCGGACGCCGCCGTATCATCACCGAAGAGATGGCGCTGGTTCCACACCGGCAGCAGCATGGCGCGGCCGCCGGCCAGCAGCGCTGCCACTTGCCCGGCGTCGGCTCGGATGTGGGAGGCGCGATCGAGCGGCACGCCCGCGTAGGTCATGCGGAAGGGGGTCATTTGCGATGATACGGATGGCCGCTCAGGATGGTATGGGCGCGGAAAAGTTGTTCAGCCAAAAGGACGCGGACCAGCATATGCGGCCACGTCGCCGGACCAAAGGCCATCAGATGATCGGCGCGTCCCCGCACCGACTCGTCATGACCATCGGCGCCGCCGATCAGAAACGAAACGCCGCGCCCTGAATCGCGGAGCCGGCCCAGGCGGGCAGCGAATGCGGCGCTGGTCTCGGCCTTGCCGCGTTCATCCAAGGCGACGACGGTTGTGTCCTTGGAAACAGACTTCAACAGCGCCTCGGACTCGCGCGCCGTCCGCCGCGCCGGATCGCGCTCGCTCTTGAATTCGAATTCCTTCACATCCACTTTCCAGGGCAGACGCTTCAGATACTCGTCGATCAAATCCATCTCGGCGCCTTGGCGGGCCTTTCCGATGGCGGCGATGGTGACGCGCATCGCTCCGGTCAGGCGTGTTTCGGCGCCGGCTTACCGGACTTGGCCGCGGTCCAGATGCTCTCGATGTTATAGAAGGCGCGGACCTCGGGCCTGAAGATGTGCACGACGATGTCGCCAACATCGATCAGGACCCAGTCGCAGGCCGGTTGGCCTTCGCTCCGGACCTTGCGGCCGATCGCTCGCAACTTGGTCACGATGTGACCAGCCATGGCGCCCACCTGTCGCGCCGAGGTCCCCGAGGCCACGATCATGTGATCGGCGACCGAAGATTTTCCGGTGAGATCGAAGGCAAGGATGTCCTGACCTTTGTCGCCGTCGAGGGATGAGACAATCATGTCGACCGTGGAGGAGGGGTCGTCAGAAGCTATTTTGTTGGTCGCGATGGGGGGGACTCCTATTTATTTACGTTCTGGGCAGCCCGGCGAAGCGCGGTGGCCGATGCCCCGTGCCGCCGGATCGCCAGATAGCTCCACGCCGGAGGGTTGGAACAACCCAGGGCGCGCGGGTTGCGCTTGCGGGACCGTGCGAACTTCATCGCAGCGGCCCCCGCCAGCGCACGATAAGAATAGGGGTTGCGGTCGAAGACCGCAACGCGAGCGGCAGTGAAGATGTCCGACCAGCGCCACCACTTGGGAATTTGCCGCAAATTGTCGGCGCCCATCATCCAGATGAAGGCCACGGCGGGATAACGCCGGTTGAGTGCGTCAAGAACGGCCGCAGTCCTGGTCGACCCAAGACGGATCTCGATATCGGTGACGATAATGCGGTGATGGAGCGGCAGGCAGCGTGCAGACGCCATGCGGTCGGCCAGCGGCGCCATGCCGTCGGCGGGTTTCAGTGGGTTTTGCGGGCTCACCAGCCACCACACCTGATCGACGCCAAGCCGGCGCAGCGCTTCGACGCTGATATGAACGTGGCCGGCATGGGCCGGATTGAACGATCCGCCGAGCAAGCCGACGACGCGGCGGCGGCGGTCGCCGAAGGCGGGCGGCCGAGGCTCCATCACCTGAGTGCCGCAATGACGAGGGGCGCGGCCGTGGGATCGGCTGTTGTCGCTGTCCCCGTTGAGGCACACCGAATCACGATCGATGGCCAGATCACGGCCGAACCTGTCCGGTGCCGCGCACTTTGTATTTGAACGTTGTCAGCTGCTCGACGCCGACCGGGCCCCGGGCGTGGAGTTTGCCGGTGGCGATGCCGATCTCGGCGCCCATGCCGAACTCGCCGCCGTCGGCGAACTGCGTCGATGCATTGTGCATGACGATGGCGCTGTCGAGGCCGTCCATGAACTTCTCGGCGGCGGCCCGGTCCTCGGTGATGATCGACTCGGTGTGCGATGAGCCGTGATGGGCGATGTGGGCCATGGCGTCATAGAGCCCGTCAACGGTTTTGACCGCCAGAATGGCGTCCAAATATTCGGTGTCCCAATCTTGCGGCGTGGCGGAGTTGACGCGCCGGTCCAACGCCCGCACCGCCTCATCGCCGCGCACCTCGCAACCGGCCTTGATCAGGTCATCGATGATCGGCGGCAGCATCGACGAAGCAACATCGCGATCCACCAGCAGGGTCTCGGTTGCGCCGCAAATTCCGGTGCGGCGCATCTTGGCGTTGAGCACGATCGATCGCGCCTTGGCGGGGTCCGCCAACCCATGGATGTACGTGTGGCACAGGCCGATCAGATGCAAGAACGTCGGCACCCGGCTTTCTTTCATGACGCGTTCCGTCAGCGCCTGGCCACCGCGCGGAATGATGACATCGATGGCGCCGGTCATGGTCAGCATCTTTCCGACGGCGGCGCGATCGGTGGTCGGCACCATCTGCACCGCATCTTCCGGCAGCGCCGCCGCGGCAAGGCCCGCAAGAATGGCCTCGACGATGGCGCGCGACGACCGTGCGCTTTCCGACCCGCCCCGCAAAATCACCGCATTGCCGGACTTGAGACACAAAGCCGCGGCATCGGCGGTGACGTTGGGGCGGGATTCGTAAATAATTCCGATGACGCCGATAGGCGTTCGCACGCGCTCGATCTTGAGCCCGTTGGGGCGATCCCACGCCGCCATGGTCTGCCCGACCGGGTCGGCCAGCGCGGCCACGTCCTCAATGCCCTTGGCCATGGCCTCGATGCGGCCGTCGGTCAGTTCCAGACGATCGAGCAGGGCGTTCGACAGGCTTTTGCTGCGGCTGTCGTCCATGTCGAGCTGGTTGGCGGACTTGATCGCCTCGGCCCGAGCGCGGATGGCCGCCGCGGCGGCCAGAAGCGCCCCGGTTTTGGCCGCGGCCGGTGTCCGCGCCAGGACGCCCGCCGCAACACGGGCCTTGGCGGCCAGGCCGTCCATCATGACGTCGATGTTGTTCGCGGTCATGGCGTTGTCCTTTAGTTTCCCATCACCAAGTCGTCGCGGTGGATCAGTTCGCTGCGGCCCTGGAAGCCTAGCAGCTTTTCGATCTCGTCGGATTTGTGGCCGATTATGGTGCGCGCGTCGGCCGACGAATAGGCCGCGAGGCCCTTGGCCAGAATCTCCCCCGCGGCCGTCCGAACGGTGACCGCGTCGCCGCGCTCGAAGTTGCCTTCGACCGATCTGACACCGGCCGGCAAGAGGCTCTTGCCTGCCTTCAGCGCATGGGCGGCGCCGTCGTCCACCACCAGCGCGCCAGCCGGCTGCACCGATGCGGCAATCCACGCCTTGTAAGCGGCGCGCGGTTCGGCGGTTGGCAGAAACCAGGTCGAGCGGCCGCCGTTGTCCAACAGCGCCAAGGGATTGAGCGGTTTGCCCGGCGCAATCGCCATGCGGCACCCGGCGCCCATGGCGATGCGCGCCGCCATCAGTTTGGTGACCATGCCGCCGGAGCCGTAGCCGGCCCGGGCTACGCCGGCCATGGCTTCTATGGCCGGCGTCAGCTCGCGCACTTCCGGCACCAGCGCGGCGGTGGGGTTGTCGCGGGGGTCGGCGGTGTAAAGCCCGTCGATGTCGGACAGCAGCACCAAGGCATCGGCGCCGATCATTTGGGCGACGCGGGCGGCAAGGCGATCGTTGTCGCCGAAACGGATTTCCGATGTGGCGACGGTATCGTTCTCGTTGATCACCGGAACCGCGCCGAGCTTGAGCAAGGTGTCGAGCGTCGCGCGCGCGTTGAGGAAGCGGCGGCGGTCTTCGGTGTCCTCGGTGGTGACCAGGACTTGCGCGACGGTCAGTCCATGCCGGTCGAGGGCGCTTTGGTACGCCTGGGTCAGGCGCGACTGTCCGGCGGCGGCGGCGGCTTGCTTTTCCTCAAGGCGGAGCTTGCGGCCGCGCATCCCAAGCGGGCCGCGGCCGATGGCGATGGCGCCCGACGTGACGACCACGACCTCCTGCCCGCGCCGTCGCAACAGGGCGATGTCGTCGGTCAGAGCCTCAAGCCAGGCGCGGTGAAGCTCGCCGGTGGCCTCGTCGACCAACAGTGCCGAGCCGATCTTGACGACCAATCGCTTGGCGGTCGCGAGCGCGCTCACGGCTGCCACGCTCCTCCCGAGGCGGCTTCGCCGTCGCCGTCCTCGTCGTCGACGTCCTCGCCGCCCGCGGTCCGCGCCGCCTGGGCGGTGGCGACGGCTTTCGACAGCAGCGCCAGCACCGCGTCGCGGCCTTCGCCCGAAATACCCGACAGCAGATGAACTTTTTTGCGGGACGCCTTGGCCAGCTCGGCTTGCTTCTCGGCGCGGGTAGCGGCATCCAGCGCATCGCATTTGTTGAGCGCGACGACTTCCTTTTTTCGCGCCAGGCCGCCGCCATAGGCGCGCAGTTCCCGCCGCACGACTTTGTAAGACTCGCCGACGTTCTCGGCGGTGCCGTCCACCAGGTGCAACAGCACCGCGCAGCGCTCCACATGGCCGAGGAATCGGTCGCCCAATCCGGCGCCTTCGTGGGCACCCTCGATCAATCCCGGGACGTCGGCGATGACGAATTCGAAATCGCCGACCGTGGCGACGCCCAGGTGGGGATGGAGGGTGGTGAAGGGATAGTCGGCGATCTTGGGCCGGGCGCGGCTGACTACCGAGAGGAAGGTCGATTTGCCGGCGTTGGGCAGGCCCAACAGCCCCACATCGGCGATCAGCTTCAGCCGCAGCCACAGCCACATTTCCTTGCCGGGAAGTCCGGGCTTGGCGTAATCGGGCGCGCGGTTGGAGGGGCCTTTGAAATGGGTGTTGCCAAAGCCGCCGTTGCCGCCCTCCAGCAAAACCAGCCGGTCGCCGTCGCGGCTCATGTCCGCCAGCACCGTTTCCTGGTCCTCGGCCAAAATTTCAGTGCCGACCGGGACCTTGATCACCGTGTCCTTGCCGTTGCGCCCGGCTTGATTCTTGCCGGAGCCGTCGATGCCGCGTTCGGCCTTGAAATGCTGCTGATAGCGAAAGTCGATCAGCGTATTCAGGTTGCGCACCGCCTCGAACACGATGTCGCCGCCGCGCCCACCGTCGCCGCCGTCGGGGCCGCCGAACTCGACGAATTTCTCGCGCCGAAAGCCGACGCAACCGTTGCCGCCGTCGCCGGCCCGCACATAGATCTTGGCTTGATCGAGGAATTTCATGACGCTCTCTATACCCGTTTCTCGGCCCAGGCGTCTTCGGTCAGGACCAGCATGTTGCAATTGACGGTGCCACAGCGCGATTTGCTGTCGCGGGATTCCGAGCCTGCGGGAACGAAGCCTATTTTAGCCAGGATTCTGGCCGAGGCGGCGTTCTCGTCCATGAACCCCGCCACCACACGCGGCGCCGCCAGCCAACCGAAGGCAAAATCGACCACCGCCCGGGCGGCTTCGCTGGCCAAGCCCCGGCCCCAATAGGGCATACCGATCCAATAGCCAAGCTCGAGCACATGGTCCTTGCGGCGGTCGACGCCGGCGCTGCCGATGAGGGCGCCGTCTTGGGTGACCGCGAAAGGGTAGCCGCGTCCGGCGGCGCGGAGGCCGTCGTGGCGCGCGATCCATTGCTCGGCATGGCCGTTGGGGTAGGGGTGCGGCACGCTGCCCAGCATCTTCGCCACGTTCCAAACGCCCACCAAGGCCTGGATGCGCGGCCCGTCGGACAGACGGAAGGGCCGCAACACCAGGCGCGCGGTCTTCAGGGTCAATTCCAGCATCGTCGCACCAAACAAAAAAGGAGACGGCGACCCGTCTCCTTTTCATCACTCACGGGACCGCCGGCGTGAGGTGCCGGCGGCATCTGCCCGCCGGTGCTAGGCCGCTTTCGGCATCGGCTTGGCAGCGAGCGGGTCGACCGACACCAGCACGCGTCCCTGGACCGAGGTCCGGAAGGTGACCTTGCCGTCGACCAGCGCGAAAATCGTGTAATCGCGGCCCAATCCGACGTTCTTGCCGGGATGCCACTTGGTGCCGCGCTGGCGCACGATGATGTTGCCGGCGATCACGTTCTGGCCACCGAACTTCTTGATGCCGAGGCGCTTGCCGCGGGTATCGCGACCGTTCTTGGAACTGCCGCCGGATTTCTTATGAGCCATTGTAAATCTCCTTCTACAGGGCCGAGGGTCGGGAGGGGCCGATCAGGCCATGCCCATCTCGGTGATTTTAACCAGCGTCAGGTGCTGACGGTGGCCGTTGCGGCGCCGGTAGTGCTTGCGGCGGCGCTTCTTGAAAATGATCTTGGTGTCGTCGCGGAACTGGCGGACGACGGTGCCAACCACCTGGGCGCCGGCGATTCGCGGCAGGCCCACCTTGTCGCCCAGCATGATGACATGGTCGAACACGATCTTGGCGCCGGCATCGCCCGGCAGCATCTCCACCGCGAGGACGTCGTCCTTGCTGACGCGATACTGTTTGCCGCCGGTCTTGATAACTGCGAACATGGTATTTGACCTTAAGAATCAATTGAAAACGGCGGGCACCGGGCCCGCGTTTGATGGGGGTAAATATACTGGGGT
>SHVT01000061.1 GCA_009694125.1 Rhodospirillaceae bacterium
AGGCCGGGATGGCGCGCGAAGACGCCTATGCCGTGGTCCAGGACCACGCCATACGAAGCTGGAGAACAGGCGGCGATTTCCTGAAGCTGCTGTCGAAGGATCGCGCCGTCACCGCACATCTGAAGCCGGCGGCGTTGGCGAAACTATTCAATATCGGCTACCACACCAAACACGTCGACACGATTTTCCGGCGCGTGTTCGGGAAATAGGTCGCGGAAATCCTTGCGTAAAGGAACATGCCATGCCCGAAACGATAAGAAGAGATGATTTCGCAATACAACTATTTACAATATTAATTGTCTTTCTTATAATAAATCAACAACAGGTTAATAACCTTCTGAAGAGCCTTTTTTATTTAGTGATATTGCAATACCTATAGTTGTATTCCTAAGTCTACATAGATTTCTCGCGTGGGCATATTTCAAGTACCTGTGGAAGTTCATACATTACAAGGAATATTTTGGCGGAATCTGGATATACAAACTTCATAACGAAAAAACTAACAAAACTCTATTCGGGTATTTTGTCATGAAACACTCACGTCAGGGCCTATCAATAGACAGCGGGAATGTATGGTATGGAGCTGAGGAAATAAAAACAGGAAACAGCAGAAGTACGTGGCGCTCAAATCATGTGTCTTTGTTTAACTCAGAAATAACCTTTGTGTTTGATTCAACATCTAATGTCGAAAAGACGGACGCAGCACCCCGCGAGAAGTTCCGGGGCTTGATGGAACTCAATGTGTCAAGATCCCCAAAACGTCTCATGGGGATATACTGGGACCTGGGCCAGCACCACGAGCACCATGGCACAGTTGATGCCAGAAAATTGGGCTGGTATCGCGGAAAGGGCCTTTCATTTCCGAAAGTTCTAAAAGAGGAGTTTCAAAGACCACCTCTACCGAATGATGAAGCATTCTACTGCAGCTAACGTGATGATCTATTTAACACTCGGAAGAAATGCACATAAGTACCGCGCCAGACTTAAGCATCGTAAAGAATGAGACGGTCCTTCGTCGCGATTCTACTCAAGGCAGCCTGCGTGGACCCCAGCGAGCCATCAAGCGCGCAGGCGCCGCTGCCCAAGGTCCGACGGCGAAGCGGGCTACGACTTGATCATCGCAGGAAGAATCCAGAACGAAACCGTTCGAAAGTTCGGCTGCTCTGCCCCCAACGCCCAGGGAAGGCCGGACTAAGCCGGCTTTCCGCCGATCTGGTCGCGGGCGACGGCCAACAGGCGCTCCATTTCGCGGCATATTGTGTGTTCGTCGGTCTTAACGCCGTGTGCGGTCAAATCCTTGAGCACTTTCTCGACCACATCACTGTCGCCGGGCTTCTCGAAATCGGAGGAAACGACGTCCTTGGCATAATTTTCCACGGCGACGCCCTTAAGCCCCATGAGGCCACCCGCCCACTCGCCGAGCAACTTGTTGCGTCTCGCATTAACCCTGAAACGGAATTCCTGATCCTGGCGATACTTCGCCTCAAAGGCTTTTTCCCGGTCGTCGAAACTCGGCATGACGGTCTCCAGAGGATATCGGGTTCGGCGGCGGCGGGCCTTATTATAGCGGCGCCTCACATCAAGTGGTATCGAAACCTTGGCAGCAAAGGCCTCCGATGTGCACGCTCGTCCTACTCCACCGCCCCGCCGAGAACTGGCCGCTGATCCTTGGCGCCAACCGCGATGAAATGATCGATCGGCCCTGGGCCGCGCCCGGCCGGCACTGGAAGGACCGTCCGGAAACTTTTGGCGGACTCGACCGCCTGGCGGGCGGCAGTTGGCTCGCGGTCAACGATTATGGCGTCGCCGCCGGGGTACTGAACCGTCCCGGGACGTTGGGGCCGCAATCGGGAAAGCGCAGCCGGGGCGAATTGGTGCTCGAAGCGCTCGACCATGCCGATGCCGCAGCCGCGGCTTCGGCGCTGTCCGAACTCGACGCGCGGGCCTATCGCCCGTTTCATTTGGTCGTTGCCGACAGCCATGATGCATTCTGGATCAAGTCGCCGGCCAAGCTGAACGGCAATGAGGTCAAGGTCGCGCCGATACCGACGGGCCTGTCCATGATCACCGCGGCCGATCTCAACAGCGCCGACGATCCCCGCATCGCTGAATACTTGCCGCGTTTTCGGGCCGCTTCCACGCCGAAGCCGGAGACCGGAGATTGGCGGGATTGGGAAGCGTTGCTGGGTGGAGGCGGTTCCGCGGACAGCGCCATGACAATCGCAGCCGATAGCGGCTTTGGTACGACCAACGCCTCGCTGATCGCCGTGCCGCCACCCGGCGAAAGGCGGCCGGCGGTTTGGCGATTTTCCGCCGGGCGTCCGGATCGGACCCCATTTTTTTATTTAACTATTTGAATAATAATATTTTTCTGGTTCATTGTGAAGCCATCGAGCAATTGCTATATGATGGCTGTTCGGGGCCCACACCGCCGCCGGTCGCGCTTTCCCCTTGTCCTCCCACCAGCGGCAATGCCAATGGCCAGACGCAGACAAATCTATGAAGGCAAAGCCAAGGTCCTTTTCGAGGGACCGGAGCCGGGTACGCTCGTCCAATATTTCAAGGACGACGCCACCGCCTTCAACAACAAGAAAAAAGGCGTCATCACCGGCAAGGGCGTCCTCAATAACCGCATTTCGGAATATCTGATGACGCGGCTTGGCGAGATCGGGGTGCCGACGCATTTCGTGCGCCGCCTCAACATGCGCGAGCAGCTTGTGCGCGAGGTTGAGATCATCCCGGTCGAGATCGTCGTGCGTAACATCGCGGCCGGCACGTTTTCACAGCGTTTCGGCATGGCCGAAGGCACCCAGTTGCCACGCTCGATCGTCGAGTATTATTACAAATCCGACGAACTCGGCGATCCGATGGTCTCCGAAGAACACGTCACCGCCTTCGGCTGGGCGACGACTCAGGACCTCGACGACATCATGTCGATGGCGCTGCGGGTCAACGATTTCCTGACCGGGCTTTTCCTCGGCGTCGGGTTGCGTTTGATCGATTTCAAAGTCGAATTCGGCCGGCTGTGGCAGAACGACGAAATGCGTATCGTGCTGGCCGACGAGATCAGCCCGGATTGCTGCCGCCTATGGGATACCAAGACCAACGAGAAGCTCGACAAGGACCGTTTCCGCCGCGATCTCGGTCAGGTCGAGGAAGCCTATCAGGAAGTCGCGCGGCGGCTCGGCATCCTGCCCGAAGGCGGACCCGGCGACGTCAAGGGCCCCAAGACGCTGCAATGATTTTGAGCCGAGCGGGCCGATGAAGGCTAAAGTTCATATCACCCTGAAGCGGGGCGTGTTGGACCCGCAGGGCAAGGCCGTGGCGCATTCGCTCGCCAGCCTCGGCTTCGCCGGGGTCAACGAGGTGCGTCAGGGCAAATTCATCGAGATCGAACTTGCCGAGACCGATCCAGCGAAGGCACGGACGAAACTCGATGAGATGTGCCGCAGGCTGCTCGCCAATACCGTCATCGAGGACTATGCGATTGAGTTAGCCTAGGCGATGAAGGCCGCCGTTATCGTCTTTCCAGGATCGAACCGCGAGCACGATGTCGCCAGGGCTCTCACCGCGAGCATGGGTTCGCCGCCCCGGCTGGTTTGGCACGGCGAGGCGGAGTTGGGCGCGGCCGATTTGATCGTCCTGCCCGGCGGTTTCGCTTATGGCGATTATCTGCGTGCCGGCGCCATCGCCGCGCGCTCGCCGGTCATGCGCGAGGTCGCCGCCCGCGCCGCGCGCGGCGTCCCGGTGTTGGGCATCTGCAACGGTTTCCAGGTGCTGACGGAAGCCGGCTTGCTGCCCGGCGCGTTGTTGCCCAACGCCACCCTTAAATTCAGTTGCAAGTTCGTGCATCTGCGGGTCGAAACCGGCCAAAGCCTGTTTACCGCGGGCTACGCCGCCGGCCAGGTCATCCGCGTGCCCATCGCCCACCACGACGGCAATTATTTCGCCGATGCCGACACGCTGAACCGCATCGAGGACAAGGGACATGTCGCTTTTCGTTATTGCGGCGAGGACGGCGCGCTGACGCCTTCGTCCAATCCCAATGGATCGGCGCGGTCGATCGCCGGCGTGTTCAACGCGACCAAGACCGTGCTTGGCCTCATGCCGCATCCGGAAAACGCCATCGATCCCCTGGCCGGCGGCACCGACGGCAAGCCTTTTTTCGACGGCCTGATCAAGGCGTTGTCGTGACCGCGAGCGTGAAAGCTTCGCCGGCCGCGTCGATCGCGCCGGAGACGGCGACGGCGCACGGGCTGACCGCGGACGAGTACACGCGCATCCTGTCCATCCTCGGCCGGCCGCCGAGCATCACCGAGTTGGGTATCTTTTCGGTGATGTGGAGCGAACATTGTTCGTACAAATCGTCGAAGAAATGGCTGAAGACTCTGCCCACCAAGGCGCCCTGGGTGATCTGCGGACCGGGCGAGAATGCCGGCGTGATCGATATCGGCGATGGGCTCGCCGCGATCTTCAAGATCGAAAGCCACAACCACCCATCTTTCATCGAACCGTTCCAGGGTGCGGCCACCGGCGTCGGCGGCATCTTGCGCGATGTCTTCACCATGGGCGCACGTCCCATCGCCAATCTCAACGCCTTGCGCTTCGGCAGCCCGCAAAATCCACGCACGCGCCACCTCGTAGCGGGCGTTGTCGCGGGCATCGGTTTCTACGGCAATTGCGTGGGCGTCCCGACCGTCGGCGGGGAATGCAATTTCCATCCGGCCTATGACGGCAACTGCCTGGTCAACGCCATGACCGTCGGTCTGGCGCCGGTCAACCGCATCTTTTATTCGAGCGCGGCCGGGATCGGGAACCCGGTGGTTTATGTCGGCGCCAAGACCGGGCGCGACGGCATCCATGGCGCGACCATGGCGTCGGCCGAATTCGACGAGGCAAGCGAGGCGAAACGGCCGACGGTGCAGGTCGGCGACCCATTCACCGAAAAGCTGCTGATCGAAGCCTGCCTCGAATTGATGGCCACCGACGCCATCGTCGCCATCCAGGATATGGGCGCAGCCGGGTTGACCTCGTCCTCGGTCGAAATGGCAGGCAAAGGCGGGCTCGGGCTGGAGCTGGAGCTGGACCGGGTTCCCCTGCGCGAAACCGGCATGACCCCCTACGAAATCATGCTGTCGGAGAGCCAAGAGCGGATGCTGATGGTGCTGCGCCCGGAGCGCGAAGCCCAAGCCCGCGCCATCTTCGACAAATACGAACTCGATTTCGCAGTGGTCGGAAGGTTGATCGAAGGCGGCCGCCTTGTCGTCAAACAGGATTCGACCGTCGCCGCGGACATGCCGATCCAGCCCATGGTCTTGCAGTCGCCGGAATACGATCGGCCGTGGACCGCCTCCCCCACCCGGCCGCCGGTCGACAGCGCACAACTACCCCTAATCGAAACCGCGGATGCGCTGGAAACGCTGATGGGCTGCCCGGACCTCGCCAGCAAACGCTGGATTTGGGAGCAGTACGACCATCTCGTGCGCGGCGAGACCGTGCAGACCCCCGGCGGCGACGCCGCCGTCGTGCGTATCCCCGGCACCAAAAAGGCGCTGGCGCTGGTGACGGATTGCACCCCGCGTTATTGCCTGGCGGATCCCGCCACCGGCGGCGCCCAGGCCGTCGTTGAAACCTGGCGCAACCTCACCGCCGTCGGCGCCCGCCCGCTCGCCATCACCGACAATCTGAATTTCGGCAACCCCGAGCGGCCTGAAATCATGGGCCAACTCGTCGGCTGCATCGCGGGCATGCGTCAAGCTTGTCTCGCCCTCGATTATCCTGTCGTTTCGGGCAATGTCTCACTCTACAACGAGACCCAAGGCAAGGCCATCCTACCCACGCCGGTGATCGGCGGCGTCGGCCTGATCGACGACCTCGCCGCCGCCATGAGCCTGGCCTTCAAGGCGGAGGGCGAGTCCATCATCCTTCTCGGCGAAACGCGGGGTTGGCTCGGCGCGTCGCTCTACCTGCGCGAAGTTTGCGGGCGCGAAGACGGGGCACCGCCGCCGATCGACCTCGCCGCCGAACGGCGCAATGGTGATGCCGTCCGCGCCATGATCGTCGAACGCCTGATTTCAGCCTGCCACGATGTGTCCGACGGGGGCACGCTCGTCGCCATCGCGGAAATGGCGCTCGCCGGGGGGTTCGGCGCGGACATCGCGGTGCCCGAGGGGGTCGAGCCCCATGCCTGGCTGTTCGGCGAGGACCAGGCGCGCTATCTGGTGTCGTGCCGCGAACCGGCGCCGATTCTGAAGCGCGCGCGGGACGCCGGAGTGGCCGCCGCGGTCATCGGACGCATCGGGGGCGATTCGTTGACAGTATCGTCGAGCAGACCTATATCCTTGAAGGCGCTTAGAGCCCGCCACGAAGGCTGGTTTCCCTCTTTCATGACGGCCAGTTGACCCTTCATCAGCGTAGACCGACGGAGCCTTTTCCATGGCCATGGCCGCCGCCGACATCGAGCGGATGATCAAAGAAGCATTGCCCGATGCGCGCGTGACCATTGAAGACTTGCGCGGCGACGGCGATCACTATGCCGCCCATGTCGAGTCCGCATCGTTCAAGGGAAAGAGCCGCATCCAGCAGCACCAGATGGTGTTCAAGGCCCTGGGCGGACGCATGGGCAACCAGCTCCACGCTCTCGCGCTACAGACTTCCGTACCGGGCGATTCCTAACACCGCCCGCCAAGAGGAGACGACAATGAGCGATACTTCGGTAACCGACCGCATCAAACGCGACCTCGCGGACAATGATGTCTTGCTGTACATGAAAGGCACGCCGGTTTTCCCGCAATGCGGCTTCTCCGCGGCCGTGGTCCAGGTGCTGACCAATATGGGCGTCAAGTTCAAGGGGATCGACATCTTGACCGATCCCACCTTGCGCCAGGGCATCAAGGACTACACAAGCTGGCCGACGATACCGCAGCTTTACGTGAAGGGTGAATTCGTGGGCGGCTGCGACATCGTCCGCGAAATGTTTCAATCCGGCGAATTGCAGCAAATGCTCCAGACCAAGGGCATAGCCGTCAAGGTGGCGCCGCCGGCCTAACCGCTCCGACCGGGGTTACTTAACCGGCGGGTCGAAGACATAGGCAGCCAGGCTGAGGCTGCCAAAGTTGAAACTGCCATGGAGGCGGTGGCCCTTGGCGCCACTGCCGCCGGCACCGAAGGCAACGAAAAGCGGCAACAAGTGTTCGTCGCGCGGATGGGCGCGAAGGGCATCGGGCGCTCGCTTTCGATAGTCGATCAGGGCCGTCCGATCGCCGGCCACGATGGTCTCTTCCAGCCAATCGTCGAAGCGTTTGGCCCATGCGGAAGGCTCGGCGCTGCCGCCCCAGTTCAATTCCCGCAAATTGTGGGTGGCGCCGCCGCTGCCCAAGACCAGCACGCCTTCTTGCCCAAGCCCGGCCAAGGCCCGCCCCACCGCGACATGATGTCCGGGTCCAAGGTGATGCTGGATGGAAAGCTGGGCCACCGGAACATCCGCGTCGGGATACATCAATTTGAGCGGCACCCAAGCCCCGTGGTCGAAGCCGCGCCCCTGATCGACCGACGCCGGCAGGCCGGCGGCGCGCAGCCGGGCGGCAACCTCCGACGCCAGATCGGGGGCACCTGGCGCGGGATAGCGGATTTCGTACATTTCCTGGGGGAAGCCGTGAAAATCATGGATGGTCTCGGGGCTGACGGCCGCGGAGATCGTCGCCGCCGGAGTCTCCCAATGCGCCGACACGCACAGCACCGCCCGCGGCTTGCCCAAGGCGGCGCCGAGCCCGGCGAGGAAATCCCTCGCCGGGCCGGTTTCCAGGATCAGCGTCGGCGCGCCGTGTGAAACGAAGACCGAGGAAAACCCCTTGGTCATGCGCGGGCTAACCGGGCCGCCGCTCGAATATCGCCGGGCTCAACGCATAGGCGCCGTTGCCGATCAGCCCCTGAACCGCCGCCGCCGCCAGAAACAAGGGATATTCCCAGCCGCCGTCGGTATTGATGAACAGCCAGCCATTGCCGCCATGCGCCCAGGTCGCGCCGAGAAGGATCGGCAACAAGGCAAGGGCGACCCATCGGGCGTGCAGACCCAGGATCAGGAGCACCCCGCCGACAAGTTCCGCCGCGAATGTGACATGACCAAGCCAGCCGGGAAGCCCGATGGATTCAAAAAATGCGGCATTGCCGGGCAACGTAAAGACCAAAAGCTTGAGCAAAGCATGGGCGATGAGCATGACGCCCAGGCTGAGCCTCAGCAGCAGCGCTGCCGTAGGCGACGGAACCGGTGTCGGTCAATGAATGTCTCCTTCTGGAATATACGATATTATCGTATATCGATTACTTATTATAACTAGTATTACTTGTAAAGTACGTACAATATAGTAACTATCGATCGACGCCCCGGAGGCTGCCATGACCGCGCCCCACGCGACGTCCTGCCCGATGGATTCCATCCTGCGCCTGCTCATGGGTCCGTGGACAAGCTACATCTTATGGATTCTGCAAAGCGAGGGCCCGCTGCGTTTCGGCGCCCTGAAGCGCAAGGTTCCTGGAATTTCCGCCAAGGTGCTGACCGAGCGCTTGCGGCTGCTCGAAGAAGCCGGCGTGATTTTCCGGGACTACAAACCCACGATACCGCCGCAGGTCACGTATGGCCCGGCCGATCGCGGCAAGGAATTGGCCGAGGTCTTCAAGACGCTGAACGCCATCGGCCGGCGCTGGGCCGAAGAAGACAAGATGGAAAAAGCCGGGAAAGCCGCCTAAAGCCCCCGTTGGCCCCACGGTCAGCGGGAGTAGAACTCCACAACCATGTTGGGTTCCATCTTCACCGGATAGGGCACGTCGGTGAGTTTCGGCGTGCGGACGAATTTCCCCTTCAGGGTCTTCGGATCGAATTCGATGTAATCGGGCACTTCGCGCTCCGCCGATGCGATCGCTTCGGCGATCATCCCCAATTGTTTGGATTTCTCGCGCACTTCGACCGTAACCCCGTCCTTGACCAAAAAGGATGGGATGTTGACCTTGCGGCCGCCGACCTGGATATGGCCGTGATTGACCAATTGGCGGGCGGCAAAAACCGTCGCCGCGAGTTTCATCCGATAGACAACGGCGTCGAGCCGGCGTTCCAGCAACTCGATCAACTGCTCCGAGGTATCGCCGCGGCGCCGTGCGGCTTCCTTGTAGAGCTTGCGGAACTGCCGCTCGGTGATGTTGCCGTAATAACCCTTGAGCTTTTGCTTGGCGGCGAGCTGCGTGCCGTAATCGGTCGGCTTGCGGCGGCGCTGGCCATGCTGGCCGGGTCCGTAGTCGCGGCGATTGAGCGGGCTCTTGGCGCGGCCCCAGAGATTGACGCCGAGGCGGCGGTTGATCTTGTACTTGGATTGAACGCGCTTGGTCATTCGCCCTGCCGATCGCAACGATGAAAGGGAATTGGACGCTCTCGGCCACACCCGAAAGGCGCGCCGTTCGCCGAAACCGCCGTACTATAGCCGGGGGTCGTGTCGTGTCAAACCGATTCGGAGGGCGGTTTCTCGCCCGCGGCTCGCGACTTCTCCGGTCCGCCGGGTGGCCGGTGCGGGCGTTGCAGCAGGCAGGTGAGCACGCCGTGCATCGTCCGCAGCTCCTGATCGGTGGGCGCGGCGCGTTGAAACAGGTTGCGGACATTGCGGACCATGGTCGGCCGCATCTGCGGATGGCGCAGGAACCCGCAATCGTCCAACTCCGCTTCCAAGCGGGTCAAGAAATTGATCAGATCCCCCTTCGGCGCCGGCGGCGAGGTGCCTTCATCGTCCCGAAGCGGCACAAGACTGGGCGATGTTTGAAACCATTCATAACCGAGGAGCAGGACGGCCTGGGCCAGATTGAGCGAACTGAACAGCGGGTTGAGCGGTACCGAAACGACGGTGTCGGCAAGCACGATGTCGTCATTCTCCAGCCCGGTTCGCTCGGGGCCGAACAGGATGCCGCAGCTTTCTCCTTGCTCGATCAATGCGCGCATTTCCGCCGCTGCCAAGCGAGGCGTCGTCACCGGCTTTTCCATATCCCGCTTACGCGCCGAGGCGGCATAAACGTGGCGCAGATCGGCAATGGCGTCGGCGGCGGTGTCAAAGAGCCGGGCCGAGGCAAGAACCGCATCGGCGCCGGACGATGCCTGCGCCGCCCGCTCGCTCGGCCATACCGGGCGCGGGCGAACGAGACGTAGATCGGACAACCCGCAATTCATCATCGCCCGCGCCGCGGTGCCGATGTTTTCCGCGAGTTGCGGCCACACCAGGATGATCGCCGGCGCCGCGCTTTCCGCAACCGGCCGCGCCACGGGGGGCTTCATCGCGGGTCCGCCCCCAGGCTTCGGCGCCAGGTCGTGCCCTTCGCCCCGTCCTCCAGGACGATGCCCCGCGCCGCGAGTTCGTCGCGGATGCGGTCGGCCTCCGTGAAATTCCTGGCCTTGCGCGCCGCCAGGCGAAGGTCGATGAGGGTTTGGATCTCGCCATCGTCGGCCGCGGCGCTGCCCGGCTTCTGCCACCGAAACCAGGCATCGAGGTCTTGCCGAAGGATGCCGAACACATCGCCGCCCGCGAGTAACCGGGCAGCCGCTTGCCGCCGACGCGGCGCGTCCGCCGCCATGTTTGCCTGATTCAGGGAATCGGCAGCCTCGTGCAAGACCGCCAGCGCCTGGGCGGTGTTCAAGTCGTCGGCGAGAGCTTCGAGAAATGTCGTCGGGGGTTCGCCGGCCGAAAGCGCCACGCCGGCGTCGCGCGCCAATTTGAGCGCGTTGTAAAAGCGATCGAGCGAGGCCTTCGCCTGTTGGAGCGTCTCCGTCGTCCAGTTGAGCGGGGCGCGGTAATGCGCCGACAGCAGCGCGAGCCGAATGACCTCGCCGGGCCAATCCGCCAGCAACTCGCGGACGGTGACGATGTTGCCGAGCGATTTGGACATCTTTTCGTCGTTCATCGATAGAAAGCCGTTATGCATCCAATACCGCGCGAGCGGCGCGCCGCCATGGGCGCAGGCGCTTTGCGCGATTTCGTTTTCGTGATGCGGGAACATCAAATCCTGGCCGCCGCCATGGATGTCGAAGGTCTCGCCGAGCAGGGCCTCGCCCATCGCGGAGCATTCGATGTGCCAGCCGGGGCGCCCCCGTCCCCACGGGCTGTCCCAACCCGGCTGGTTGTCAGCCGACGGCTTCCACAACACGAAATCGGCGGGGTCTTTCTTATAGGGGGCAACCTCCACTCGCGCGCCCGCGATCATGTCGTCGCGGTCGCGGCGGGCCAGTTTCCCGTAATCGGGCATCGACGGCACATCGAACAGGACATGGCCTTGCGCGGCATAAGCGTGGCCGCGGGCGATCAGCCGCTCGATCATGGCGATCATCTGCGGAATGTATTGGGTGGCGCGCGGCTCCTGGGTTGGCGGCAATGTCCCCAGCGCCGCCATGTCCTCGCGATATGCCGCGGCCGTGCGTGTTGCTATCGATTCAATGGGTTCATGCGCGGCCTGGGCGGCGGCGATGATCTTGTCGTCGACGTCGGTGATGTTGCGGGCGTAGGTGACGCGCGGATAGAGCCGCCTCAGCAGCCGGTAGAGGACATCGAAGACGACGGCCGACCGCGCATTGCCGACATGGGGATAGCTGTAGACCGTCGGCCCGCAAACATACATGCGGATATGTCCGGGATCGAGCGGAACAAACGCCTCCTTGCGACGCGACAGCGTGTTGTACAGGGCGAGTTGCACGGATTGCATCCCATCGCGGCATCACTCCAGGCCCAAAAGGCCGGCAGCGAGCTAAACGTCACGCCGTCATTGGTAGCAAACCCGGCCGCT
>SHVT01000062.1 GCA_009694125.1 Rhodospirillaceae bacterium
CGGCTGTCGGCTTCCGGCCCGGGCTCACGCCCGGACCTCCACCCGACAGCCCTAGTGGCATAACGAGCGTGAAACGAACCCGGACCAGCAGGCCCTGGCTGTAGCTTAAATTACCGCCAAACCTGTCCTACGAATGGGGAGTACCTCACGTCACGAAAGAGGGTGCGTACGGTGGATGAAGAACAAGCGGTAGCCTTGCTGAGCGCGATGGCAAGCAGCCGCCTGCACGGACCGACGTTGCTGGCTCTGGCGACCGGGATGCGGCGGGGCGAGCTTCTGGCGCTTACCTGGGCCAGCGTCGATCTTGGCAAGGCGCACATTACCGTCTGCCAGTCACTTCAACAGACCAATGCGGGCGTCAGCCTCAAGCAACCGAAATCCGGTCGCGGCCGGCAGGTGGCGCTCCCCTCGCTCGCGGTGCAGGCCCTGCGGGCGCACAAGGCGCGGCAAGCGGAGGAACGGCTGTTGCTCGGTCCCGCCTATACCGACAACGACTTGGTTTTCGCGCGGTATGACGGTGCGTTCTGGGAACCGGACTCGTTCACCAGCTCATTCGCTGCGGCCATTCGCAAGTCCGGCCTGCCGCACCTGAACTTTCATGCCCTCCGGCACTCGCACGCGACCATCCTACTCAAGCAGGGGATCAACCCGAAGGTCGTCAGCGAGCGGCTGGGCCATGCGAAGGTCGGCACGACGCTCGACATTTACTCGCACGTCTTGCCCGGCATGCAGGAAGAGGCGGCGCAGCGGATCGACAGCGCGCTTCGCGCCGCGATGATCGCGATAAAATAGGGTTTGGTTTGCAGACGGTTTGCAAATGGGCGAAACCGCCCTTTCTTTTTGTCCGTCGCCTTATGGGAGATAAGCTCTTAAGCCATTGAGTTGGCGGAGGGGATGGGATTCGAACCCACGATAGGGCTTTACACCCTATAACGGTTTAGCAAACCGCCGCCTTCAGCCGCTCGGCCACCCCTCCGCCGTGAGCGACTCTTCTACACGGCGTATGCGGGGCAAGCACTTAGCACGCTGCCGGCCCGAACGAAAGAAAAGAACGGCGCCGCACGCGCTGGGCGGCAGCTTCCCGCCCAACGCGCGATCAGGTTCGGTGTGGTCCCCGGCCCGCTTCCACGGGCCGGCGTTTTATTTTGGCGGACTTAGACCGGGTGGCCGGTACAGCCGAGGCAGGTTCGGTATCCCCGTTCGCACCAACCGTTGGGCGACGTGCATCCCTTCGCCAGGATTTGATCGCGCTGCAGCAGCCACGCCCGACTGGCCAGGATGAGGCCGGCGAGAACGGCAATCGTCAAAAACATCACCACGAAAGGAATCGCGAGTTCACTCACGGCGCACCTCCAAATTTCGACGGAGGAAGGTTCTCGCGAAAAGCGCGGCATATTTCATTGATCTGGATCAATCGCCGGCGCGAACCCTCGCCGCCGTTCAGAAGAAATTAACGGCAGCCGTGCATATGGTGGCTACCCTTGAACAGCCGCCCCGGAGGCCGCAACCATGACCCGCGAACTCAGTGTCAGGACAATTCTCCGCCGCATCGAACGCAAGATCAGGTCCATCGAGGGCGAGCTCTATCCGGGTCTCTCCCCCAAAGTGTACTCGATGCCGCGGCGGTCGCGCGGTCGCTTGCGTTTTCTGCGCGGCCGCGTGAAATCGGCCGCCGCCGGGTGACGCGAAAAGGCCGCTTTCCCGGGGTTTCGCGCGTTCACGCATCGTTAACCGTCGATGGCGCAGAATTGGAACGTGGGAAACGACACTAGCGACAGGAGAAGTCACATGGCTCTTTCCAAACGCTCCATCGAAACCCTTCTCGACCTCGTGGAAATCAAGTTGAGCTGTCTCTGCGTCACCGATCGCGAGGACGCCCGCGAGCAAGCGACTCTGGAAGCCTGCCGCCGCGAACTCTCGGCACTGGGCGGCATGAAGAATGGCTCAGCGGTCCTGACCTTTCCGACGAAATCCGCACCCAAGACGCAGTCCGCCGCCACCGCCTGAGCCTAACACTCGCTCAAGCTGGCACGGCCAAGCCCCGCACCACCGCGGGGCGGGCGGCGATGGCGTCGAACCAGCGTTTGACGTTGGGGAAATCCTCCAGCGCCACCTCCTGCCAGTCATGCCGGGCGACCCAGGGAAAGGTGGCGATGTCGGCGATCGAATAATCGCCGGCAAGGTAGTCTCGCTCCGCGAGACGGCGATCCAACACGCCGTAAAGCCGCCGCGTTTCCGTGCAATAGCGTTCAATGGCGTAAGGCACCTTCTCTTTGGCAAACCGCATGAAGTGATGCGCCTGACCGAAGAAGGGCCCCACGCCGCCCATCTGGAACATCAGCCACTGCACGACGTCCCAATAGCCGCGCCTTTCTCTGGGAATAAGCTTCCCGGTCTTGTCGGCGAGATACATCAGGATGGCACCGGACTCGAACATCGCGATCGGATTCCCGTCCGGCCCTTCGCTGTCGACGATCGCCGGAATCTTGCTGTTGGGATTGATCGCGACGAATTCGGGTGCGAATTGCTCGCCCTTGAGGATGCGGACGTTGTGGACGGTGTAGGCTAGGCCGATTTCCTCCAGCATGATGGAAATCTTGTGGCCGTTGGGCGTGCCCGCGGTGTACAGCGCGATCATGGTCGCCGGGACTAGCCCGAGAGCTTTTTCTTCAAAAGTTCGTTGAGTGTGCCCGGATTGGCTTTGCCGCCAGTCGCCTTCATGACCTGGCCGACGAAATAGCCGAATAGTTTGTCTTTGCCGGCGCGGAACTCCGCGACTTTCTCCGGCTGCTCGGCGATCACCCTGTCCACGGCGGCCTCGATCGCGCCGCTGTCGGTGACCTGGCGCAGCCCCTTGGCCTCGACGATGGCGGCGGCGTCCTTGCCGGTTTCGAACATCTCGGCGAACACATCCTTGGCGGTACGGCCGGAGACCGTGTCGTCGGCGATCAGATCGAGAAGCGCGCCGATAGCGTCGGCGGAGACCGGCGTCTGTTCGATCCCCTTCCCGGCTTTGTTCAGCAGTCCGAACAACTCGCCCGTCACCCAATTGGCCGCGGCGCGGGCATCCCGTCCCTTGGCGACACGCTCGAAGAATTCGGCTGTCTGCCGTTCCGACACCAACACGCCGGCATCGTAAGGCGTGAGCTTGTAGTCCTGGACGAAACGCTCCTTCTTGCGGTCCGGCAATTCGGGCATGGCAGCGCGGAGGCGCCCGATCTCAGCCGGATCGAGGACTAAGGGCAAGAGATCTGGGTCGGGGAAATAGCGGTAGTCATGCGCCTGTTCTTTGGACCGCATCGGCCGGGTGACGCCGCGCGCGGAATCGAACAGCCGCGTTTCCTGTTTGACGATGCCGCCTTCCTCGATCAGGTCGACCTGACGGCGCGCCTCGTAGTCGATCGCCAGCATGGCGAAGCGGATCGAGTTCACGTTCTTGATCTCGCAGCGCGTGCCCAGCGGCGAGCCCGGCTTGCGCACCGAAACATTGGCATCGCAGCGAAGGCTCCCCTCCTCCATGTTGCCGTCGCAGGTGCCGAGATAACGCAGGATCGTGCGCAGCTTCCGCAGATAGGCTCCAGCCTCTTCCGCGCTCCGCAACTCCGGTTCGGAAACGATCTCCATCAGCGCCGTGCCGGCGCGGTTGAGATCAACATGGGTCAGGTTCGGATGCTGGTCGTGCAGGCTCTTGCCCGCGTCCTGTTCGAGGTGCAGCCGGGTGACGCCGATGGTCCGCGACCGCCCCTCGGGAAGATCGAGCGCAATCGAGCCGCCACTGACGATGGGGCGCGTGAACTGCGAAATCTGATAGCCGGCCGGCAGGTCCGCGTAGAAATAGTTCTTGCGGTCGAAAATCGAGGTCGGGTTGACCTTGCCCTCGATGCCGATCCCGGTCTTGACCGCCTGTTCGACGCAAAAGCGATTGATGACGGGCAACATTCCGGGAAAGGCGGCATCGACTGGCGAGACCTGGGTATTGGGCTCCGCCCCGAACCCGGTGGCGGCGCCGGAGAACAGCTTGGACCGGGAAACGACTTGGGCGTGGACTTCGAGCCCGATGACGACTTCCCAATTTCCGGTCTTGCCTTCGATCAACGACATCGCGCGTCTCAGGACAACGCCGGGGGACGCGCGGTGAAATTCGCCGCGCGCTCCAGACTCTCCGCCGCGCGCAGCACCGTTTCCTCGTCGAAAGCGCGGCCTATGACTTGGAGCCCGAGCGGCAGGCCTTCGGTGGAAAGACCAGCCGGCACCGAAATCCCCGGCAAACCGGCGAGACTGGTCGGCACGGTGAAGACGTCGTTCAAATACATGGCGAGCGGGTCGTCCATCTTTTCGCCGACCGCGAAGGCCGCGTTGGGCGCCGTCGGCGTGAGGATGACATCAACCTTCTCGAAGGCGCGTTTGAAATCCGCGGCGATCAGCGCCCGCACCCGCTGCGCCTTCAGGTAATAGGCATCGTAATAGCCGGCCGAGAGGACATAAGTGCCAATAAGAATGCGGCGTTTTACTTCGTCGCCAAAACCTTCGGCGCGCGTCGCCTCATACATATCTTCGATGCTCTTGCCCTCCACGCGCAGCCCGAATCGCACGCCGTCGTAACGCGCGAGGTTCGAAGACGCCTCGGCCGGCGCGATGATGTAATAGGTCGGCAGGGCGTATTTGGTCAGCTTGAGGTTGATGTCCACCGGTTCCGCGCCCGCCGCGCGCAGCCATTCGATCCCGGTCTGCCACAGCTTTTCGATTTCCGCCGGCATGCCCTCGACGCGATATTCCTTCGGCACCCCAAAGCGCAATCCGCGGATATTGCCGGTGAGCGCCGCTTCGTAGTCCGGCACGGGCAGCGTCGCCGAGGTTGAATCCTTGGGGTCGTGGCCGGACATGGCGCGCAGCATGATCGCGGAATCGCGGACCGTGCGCGTCAACGACCCGGCTTGATCGAGCGAGGAGGCGAAAGCCACGATGCCCCAACGCGAGCAGCGTCCATAGGTTGGTTTCATTCCGACAAGTCCGGTGAAGGACGCCGGTTGCCGGATCGAGCCGCCGGTATCGGTGCCCAGGGCGGCCATGGCGATACGCGCCGCGACCGCCGCGGCCGAGCCACCGGACGAGCCGCCAGGCACCAGGGGCCGGTCATCGCCGCGTCGCCGCCAGGGGCTCCGCACCGCGCCGTAATAGCTGGTCATGTTCGACGAGCCCATCGCGAATTCATCGAGATTGGCCTTGCCGAGCATGCCCGCGCCCTGCGCCCACAGTTTCGCCGTGACGGTTGATTCGTATGGCGGTTTGAAGCCGTCCAGGATGTGCGACGCGGCCGTCGTCAGCACACCTTCGGTGCAGAACAAATCCTTGATCGCAAGCGGAATGCCCTCAAGCGCCCGCGCATCGCCCGCGGCGATACGAACATCGGCGCGGGCGGCGTCGATAAGGGCGCGTTCCGGCGTTTCGGTGATGAAGGCGTTGAGGCCGCGCGCGGCCTCCATCGCCTTGACATGGGCCTCGGTCAATTCGCGTGCCGAAAATCGCCGGGCGCGCAATCCGTCGCGCGCTTGCGCGATGGTGAGATCGCAAAGCTCCATTACTCGACGACCTTCGGCACGGTGAAGAACCCGTGGGAAGCAGCGGGCGCGTTGGCGAGCACCTTGTCTCGGCAGTCGCCATCGTTCACCTCGTCGGGGCGTTGCGGCGTCGTCATCTCCACGACACTCGCCATCGGCCCGACGCCGCTCGTATCGATCTCGTCGAGCTGCTCGATCCAGGCAACGATTTTGCGAAGTTCGCCGGCAAGGCGTTCGCGGTCGGCCTCGGGCACTCGGATGCGGGCCAGCGCGGCAATGTGCGCCACGGTGGCTTTATCGATCGACATGAGGTAAGTCTCCGATCGGCGCGAAGCCTGGATTGCTGCGGCCCCCGGCCAAGGGGCGCGACGTTAACATCCGATATGCCCCTCCGCAACCCCGACGAACTCAAGACCGACCTCCGCCCGGGTCAGCGTTTGCTGGGACTCGATGTTGGCCAGAAAACGATCGGCCTCGCTTTGTCCGATTCGACGCTGACCGTTGCCACGCCGTTGGAGACCCTGAGGCGCGGGCGTTTCGCGGCCGACGCCGAAAAGCTCCGCGTGTTGATCGCCCAACACGGTATCGGCGGGCTCATCCTTGGCTTGCCGATCGCAATGGACGGTAGCCACGGTCCGCGTTGCCAGTCGGTCCGCCAATTCGCCTTCAATCTACTCGCCATCATCGACCTGCCCCTCGCCTTCTGGGATGAGAGGTTATCCACGGCAGCGGTGACGCGTACCCTGCTGGAGGCCGATGTCTCACGCGCCCGGCGGGCGCAGGTGGTCGACAAGATGGCCGCAGCCTATATCCTTCAAGGGGCGCTCGACCGGCTCGCCGCGCAAGCGGCAAGCGTCACGAACCCGCCGCCATCGATTTGAGGCCATCGCCGATATGTTGATCGAATCTTCGCAATCGCCGCCGTCGCAACCTTGGCCGAATACTCGGCGGCGCCGGAACGATGGTACCGCCCTTTGGTACGGCGTGGTCGCCATCACCCTCGTTCTTGCGACCGTCTGCGCCGGACTTGCCGTGTACACACGATTCTACGGCCTGCGCGTGGAGGCGGATTACCCGCCGCTCGGCCGCATGCTCCGGATCGATGGCACAAATCTGCATTACATCCGAGCCGGCGAGGGTCGCCCGGTGGTGATGATCCATGGCGGGGCCGTCGTGCTTCAGGATTTCCTGTTCTCGATCTTCGGCGACGTCGCGCGTTCTTTCGATGCCATTGCTTTCGACCGGCCAGGCAATGGTCATAGCGACCGCCCGGCTGGAGACAACCTCACGATCGCCACCGGTGCCCGCATCATTGGGAATGCCCTGGCCGCACTCGGCGTCGAAAGGCCGATCATCGTGGGGCATTCCTATGGCGCGGCCATCGCCCTGCAACTCGCGCTCGACCGGCCCGAGCGCGTGGGCGGACTCGTCCTGCTGGCGCCCGTGGTTTACACGACGTCCGATGACGTGCCGTTTCCCGCGCGCCTAGCGGAGACGCCGTTCATCGGACCGATGTTCGGCAATCTTCTTCTGGTGCCGGCCGGGCGCGGGCAATTGCCGGGGCATATCCGCGAGTCCTTCGCACCCCAGATACCGCCGCAAGGTTATGAAGATACGATCGCGGCCTTTGGTCTGCTGCCGCGATCGTTCCTGGCGTGGTCGGAGGAGCGGCGACATTTCGCCGGCGACCTGCGCGCGCTTTCAGGCCGCCTCAGCGAACTGCACCTGCCCGTCGCCATCGTTTCCGGCGACGCCGACCCGGTGACTCCCCTCAAGGATCACGGTGAGCGGCTGCATGCGGCAATTCCTGGATCGGAGCTGACGATTCTGCCGGGTGCCGGCCACATGGTTCACTTCGCGAACCCGTCGGCGGTCATCGCCGCGATCAGACGGGCAGCGGACAACACCGCCAAGCCATAGTTCGACGCCGGGCCATGCCGGACCGTGTGACAGCCACCAACGCCTCGGCTAGAGTGCGCCCGCCATCGCGCCCCTCCGAGACCCCAGACGACACAAATGACCCAACCGCGATCTGAGTTCCTGAAGACCGTCATCGACCGCGGGTTCCTGCATCAATGCACGGACCTCGAAGCCCTCGACGCCGCCGCGATGTCCGGGCGGATCGCCGCCTATATCGGCTTCGACTGCACCGCCGACAGCCTGCATGTCGGCAACCTGGTGTCGATCATGATGCTGCGGTGGTTGCAACGCACCGGGCACCGCCCCATCGTGCTGATGGGCGGCGGCACCACCAAAGTCGGCGATCCTTCGGGCAAGGACGAGGTTCGCAAGTTACTCTCCGAGGCCGACATCGCCCGCAACATGGCCGGCATCAAGTTGGCTTTCGCCAAATTCCTGTCCTTCGGTTCGGTCGAGACCGATGCCGTCATGGTCAACAATGCCGATTGGCTCGACCGGCTCGAATACATTCCCTTTCTCCGGGAGTATGGCCGCCATTTTTCGGTCAACCGCATGCTCGGCCTCGACAGCGTGAAGCTTCGGCTTGAGCGCGAACAGCCGCTGACCTTTCTTGAATTCAACTACATGATCCTCCAGGCCTATGACTTCCTGGAATTGGCGCGGCGTCAGGGTTGCGTGTTGCAGATGGGCGGCTCGGACCAATGGGGCAACATCGTCGGTGGTGTCGATCTCGGCCGCCGCATCGAGGACCGCGCATTGTTCGGATTGACGACGCCGCTGATCACGACGGCCTCCGGCGCGAAGATGGGCAAGACCGCGCAAGGCGCGGTCTGGCTGAACGATGGCCGCCTCCCGGCCTATGATTACTGGCAATTCTGGCGCAACACCGAGGACTCCGATGTCGGCCGCTTCCTGCGCCTGTTCACGGAGCTTCCGCTTGCCGAAATCGACCGGCTGGAGAAACTTCGCGGCCAGGAGTTGAACGAGGCGAAGAAGACCCTCGCCAACGCGGCAACGTCGCTGTGCCATGGCGAAGCCGCCGCAGGTCATGCTGCCGAAACCGCGCGCAAGACCTTCGAGGAGGGTGGGCTCGCCGACGGTCTACCCACCGTGACCTTCGCGGCAGCTCAATTCACGCAAGGGATCCAGGCTTTCAGGGTTGTCGTCGAAGCCGGCCTCGCCAAGAGCAATGGTGAAGCCCGCAGGCTGATCCGCCAGGGTGGCGTTCGCCTCAACGACGCGGTCATGACCGATGAGATGCAAAAGATCACGCAGCAGGATCTTGGCGCGGGCGGCACGCTCAAGATTTCAGTCGGCGGGAAGCGCCACGCCCTGGTTCGTGTCGGGTTACCCGCCTGAATCCTCGCGCGGATTGGTCGGGCTTGCGCTCGGCGAAGCACCGGTCGCCGACCCGCTGGGGATTAGGTTGAACAGCCCGCGCAGGAAACCAGGCGCAAGCGTGGCCAGGGGATTGACCGTGAGGCTGCTGGGATCTGTAAGCGGCCCGGCGACCTTATAGGTGGCGGAGAAAACGCCGCTTCCACGAGGTCCGACCAACAACCGCCCAAACAACGGGATGTTGCCCGGCAGACTATTGAGCGCATAGGCGGGAACGATCGTGCCCTCAAGCTTGGCAGTTTCGTCATCAAGATTGACGCTGCCATTGGCGGTAACGCCGAGCGCGTCGCCATAGAGCCTGACGTCTCCGATCTCCAATTCCGGCTCGACGATTCGATAGTTGCCGTCCAGGCGCGTGAAGTGAATGCCCTCGCCGGTCAAGAGATCGACGATTCCGGTCAACGAAGCCGCATTCAAAAGACGAGCCAACAAGGGCACCTGTTTCATGCGGAAATTCTCGATCTCGAGTTGGCCGGTCAACGGCCGGTTGGTCAGGCCTTCATCGATGACACCGCTCACGCGGAGCCGACCGCCCTCGACATTGCGGGTGATGTCGAACACGCGCAAAGCGGCCCCGGCGTCGCTGGCATTGAGACTCAAGGTCAAGCCCGCGCCAACCTGGCCAAAACGCAAGGCGATCTGTCCCGTCGGCCCGGTCCCGGCGTCGATATTGATCGTTCGCCAATGCGCACCGTCATGAACGAGGGAGCCAGTCAAACCACCGAGGCTGCGCGCGGGATCGAGGTAAACCCGATCTATCTTTGCGGTGATCTTAAGCGGCACCTTTTCGCCGCCGGGGCGCTTGGCCGCGTCGAGCAGGGGCTTGGCGTCCAGCCCCACTCCAACGATATCAACGTCGAAGCCGCCATCGCCGCGCAGCGCCACGTTGCCGGATACGTCAGTAAGGCCATGCGCAAATTGCGTAATTTGAATGCGCGCCAGACCGCCATCCGGAGCAAATGCAGCCCGGCCCCCAGCGTGCAAATCCGCGGTCTTGACGGCGAAGGACCTAATTTCTCCAATCTTGGCCTTGTCGAGTGTCAACGCCAGACCCGCTGTTCCCGGCGTGCCTGCCGGTTTTCGCCATTCGATCAACGGAATGGCGAGAATGGCGTCGTCGAGCCCGAGATTGGCCGAAATTTCCGTCTTTCCCCGTTCCTTTACCAAGGCCGTCAGATCGACGTCGACCGGACCGGTCAGATAGGGCGCAAAATCAATTCCAAGCCTGCCCTGGTCCTCGGCACCGATCCGCGCCTTGGCTTCGAGGCGCGTCGGCACCTCTGCGCCATCGTTGAAATCCTCGACCCATTTGACGCTGGCGTGGATTCCGGCGATACGTCCGGCGCCCGAAAGGTCGAGCCCGCGCTTGTCCACCTTCAAGACCAAGGTGGCATTCTCGGCGTCCATACCCATGACGACCCGGCGAGCGGCGACATTGGACAGCGCGGCCGAAGCCGCGATTTCGATCTGATTAAGTTCGAGATCGTTGACGAGTGGCATGCGCAACACCACCCGAATGGCGGCCTCGCCTTCGATTTCCGACGGTTTCAGGCCAAGTTTGCCGGCGTAGCCGAGCGGCCTGCTGTCGATGACCTCCATCGCGTCGCGCAGCTTGCCGCGCACCGTCGCGTCGATCGCGGCGCTTTCGTTGTCGGTACGCAAATCACCGAGCTTGACCGTGCCCGAGGTGATGACGAGGTCGCGCAATGTCCCAGACGATACCGCGACGTCGAAACTGTCGAGATCGAAACTCGCCGTGGCGGCGGCTCGTCGAATTGGCGGCATCGGCCTCAAATAACTGACAGTGAGGCCGGCCGCCCGCATGGTCCCGGTTAAGGCATCGACGATGGGAGCATTCGGCCCAAGGCGGCCCTTGAGCTGAAGATCCACCGCCTCCACCGCGCCATCGGCGATATTCGCAACGATCCAGCCGCGTGCGTTTGCCGCCAGCCATGACGGCCAATAGCGGTACAGATCGGGCGTCGTCAGGTCGCGGAGGCCCAGCCGAAAGGCCATGGGCGCGACTCCCGCGAGATCGTCGATCGTCCCGGAGGCGGTCAGCACCGGCCCACCCAAATCGGCCTCGGCCGCATCGAGTTCAAGGCGTGCCCCTTGTCCGCTGAACCGAGCTTTGGCGCGCAAACTGCGGATCGGCACCGGAACATCCAACCGGGGATGGACGATCGCGCCTGGTCCGCCGGTAAATTCCAGAGCCGCCGCTTCGACGCGGCCGCCGGAACCCAGCTTAACGGACCCCGCACCCTTCAATTTTGCCCGCAATCCGCCAAAGCGTTCCAATTCGGGCACGACCCGGGCCAGGTTGTCGATGTCCAAGTCCGAAAATTCAACAAGAAGCTCGGAGGATCCATCCGCCGCGACGATTCCCTCGATCTCGAATCGCGTGGATTGTTCGCCGATCTCGGTCCGCAGCGACGCCAGGACGAGAATTCCGCTGGCGTCGCGGCTGGCAACAACATCGGCCCGCGGCATGCGCCAAACGACACCGAGCCGGTGGTCGTCCAGCACGATGTCGGCGCCGCTCAAGCGCACGCTCGCCAGCAGGCCCAGCGGTCGGTCCGCCGATTCCGGCGCCGTCAATTCCGCGAGCATTTGGGCGAGAAAATCGGCGGAAGTGTCCTTTTGGTCGATGAGCGCGGCTGAG
>SHVT01000063.1 GCA_009694125.1 Rhodospirillaceae bacterium
TCGGCGAGCGAGGCTCCGGCTTCTTCCAATATCGCGCCGATATTGCCGATGCAGCGCCGCGCCTGATCGCGGATGTCGCCCATCTTCCCGGTTTCCCGGTTGCGCCCCGCCTGACCGGAGGTGAACACCATGTTGCCGACCCGGATCGCCTGGTTGAAAGGTCCGGTCGGTGTTGGCGCTTGATTCGTGCGAATCACGGTCTTCCGCATCGATGCCCCATCACATTGCCCGGCGCCTACCGCTTGAGGACGCCGAGAGCCTCCACCGTCGCCCGCGCAATGGCATCGTCGACGTCCGGCGAGCCGCCGCCGACGCCGATGGCGCCAATGCAGGCCGATTTTTCAAAGATCGGGTAGCCGCCCTTGTTCAGGGTCACGCCGCCGGGAATGATTTCGACCAAGCTCTGCGGAAATAGCGGGCGGTCCTGCCATTGTTCCATCAGATCGGCGGTCGGCTTGCGGAAGGCCGCGGCCAAACGGGCCTTGCCCGCCGCCATATAGGGGCCGTGCCACGCCTCCGCCTTGCCGCGCGCGATCAACACGGGATGGCCGGCGGCGTCCACGATCGCGACGCTCACCTCCACGCCGCGCTTCTTCCCGATCGCCTTGGCCTTTTTGACGATCGCGAGCGCGCGTTCGTAGTCCATCCCCATTCCCCCGATCGCTACCCGAATTAACCCATGCGCAGGTAGGTTTCGGCGTTGCCTCCCAGCAGCTTGTGCATCGCCGATGGGCCGACCACGTTTTCCCAAGCCAGCACGTTGTCGACCGAATTGGGCCAATCGCATTCGGGGTGCGGAAAGTCCGAGGCGTACATCAGGCAACCATCGCCCAGGATGTCGTTCACGGCCTTGGTCATATGCGGGCCTTCATGGGTCTCGATGGCGCAGAAAACCTTGCCCATCTTCGCGTATTCGGTGGGCAGGTGTTTGAGCTTCTTGACCGCGCCCTTGACGTAATGAACCTGGCTGTCCAGGCGCAGCAGCCAATTGGGCAACCAACCGTGACCGGTCTCCGAGAACCCGATGCGTAGGCGCGGGAAGCGGTCGAAGAGCCCGCCGGCGATGACATAAGCGACCATGCGTTGCGCGCCCCAGGGATGCGCCGCGGTGCGGGCGATCGCGGCGTTGCCCCATATATCGCGATACCCCGGAAAATAAGGCGGCTCATAAAAAAAGCTGTGATGCATGATCGGCAGATCGAGTTCGTTCATGGCCTCCCAAATCGGATTGAGATCGGGATCGTCCACGGGTGTGCCTTCGGGCAGCACCGGCCAAACGCACGACACCCAAGGTTCCTTGCCCCGTTTCTTCAATTCGGCCACCGACCACGTCACATCGGCGGCGGTGAGCAGGAGCAGGCCTTTCAGCCGTTTGGTGTCGGGGCTGCAAAAATCGGCCATGTAGGAGTGATAGGCGTCGTAGAGCCCGGTCGAGATACCGAGGTCGAAAGCCGAGCTGGCCGAGGCCCAGGTCCCGGGAATGAGCACGTTGACGTCCACGCCTTCCTTGTCCATGTCGAGCAGGCGACCGGTCGAGTTGTCGTGCTGGATGCGTTCATGCGGCGTGGCCTTGGAGGTATTTTCGACGCGTCCCTCCAGCGCGCCGGCCCCGCCCTTTTCGCCCTTGTTCTCGACGGCTTTTTCGCCAGCGATGCGGCTATAGGGCATCGCGCTGACCTTCACCGTCGTCCACGGCCCGGTGGGATGGCCGCGGCCGGGCGGCGAGTTCATCGTCCGCACATAAGGCTTCATCTCGTCCCAACGCGCCTTGATCGCCTTGCCGGCGTAGCGGTGCAGGACCTCGAGCGAGGGCGTCACATGGGTATCGGTATCGATAACCCGGTAGCCTTTCCGCATCGTCAATTCTCCTCGGGGATTCTCGGAAGAACTCTAAGCTGCGCGCGGCCCGGCAAGAATGACGGTTTGAGTATATCTCTATAGGAAAAACCTATATCTATGGCCCATGAACGACCGCCAACTGCGTTATGCCCTGAGCGTCTGGCGCGAACGCAGCTTCAGCAAGGCCGCCGAGAAGCTGAACGTCTCCCAACCCTCGGTGAGCGCCCAACTGCACCGCCTCGAAGGTGAACTCGGCTTCAAGCTGTTCCGCCGCACCGGGCGCGGTGTCCTGGTCACCCACAAAGGCCAGACTTTCCTGCACCGCGCCAGCCAGGTGATCGACGAATTTCTCGACCTGTCCGACCGCGCCAGACAGCTCCGTGGCGGTCCGCCGGTGTCCTTCGCCATCGGCTTCAGCTCGTCGGTGGCGCAGGCCATGGTACCGGTAGCCATGACGGCGCTGGCTCCGGTGCTGCCGCGCGTGCGGATCGAAACGATCACCGGCCCCACGCGCCGCATCCTGCGCTTTGTCTCCGAGGAACGGCTCGACGCCGGGATCACGATCGAGGCCAGTCCGCGCGACCTGCCGGCCAATGTGCGGACCGAGCGTTTCGGGCGTGTCGCCATCGTCCTGGTCGTCGCGGCGAAACACCGGCTGGCCCGGACCAATGCGGCGGTCGATCTGACCAGTCTCGTCAAGGAAAAGCTGATCGTTCACGAGCCCGACATCGGTTATGGCCAGCAGATTCAAACCTTGCTGGCCGATCGCGGATTGCGGCTGAACGTCGCCGCGGTGGCCGACAACGCCGAGACGATCAAGCTCATGGTTCGATCCGGCGTTGGCCTCGCTCTCTTGCCGCGCAGTTGCGTCGATGAGGACAACGCTGCTTCCTTGCGGGTCATTCCCATCCACCCGCAACTGGAGCTGCCGATGACGCTGGTCCGCGCCGATCGCGTGCCGTCCCCGGCCGAGGAACGCTATTTCCAGCTTTTGCGCCAGGGTTTAGGCGACGTGCGCGGCGCTCGCGGTTTGATGCCGGACAACTGACCCATCGATGCAAACCCAGCCGCCCCGCCCCATGACGGCCCCGCCACCGGACCAACCGCCCGACCGCGGGAAGCTATCGGTTGGTGCGCTCGGCCGCGCCGTGCTGGCAGTGCTGCCCGCCTTCTGGGTGACGTTCGGATTGCTGTCGGTCCTGGCCCAGCTCATTCCGTCCGCCGCCATTCGCGACGCCGTGTTGACGGCATTCGCCGGCGACGACCTGACCCATGACGATGCGCCCTGGCTGGACTCCAAACGCGGAACCAACCAATACGATGACTGCCTCGTCTTCTCCATGCCGCTCCTGCGCACAGGCGACGTGGTCCAGGATGCGGTCTCGCCGCGGATCATCCACGCCTGGTGGACGGATGACGGGCGCTGGTTGAGCGAATGCCAGACCCTGCATGAGATCGCGGCAGGCACCCTGCCGGACGAAATCGCCGCCGACGCGGCACCCTTTCACCGATATTTGCATGGCAGCATGGTCGTGGCGAGTTTCCTGCTGCCGGTTTTCGGCGTAGCCACGATGCGCACGGTCCTCAAGGCGACCTGCTACGCGCTCCTCGGTTTCCTCGTGCTGCGGTCGCTGATGGAGGCGGTCGCGGTTTTGCGGCGGCCGCGGGATTGGCGACAGCGGCCGCGGCTGGCGAATGCGGGGATTGGTGCCGTGGCCACGGTCTTGGCGCTGTTGTACGGCCTGCCCTATTTCGGCCAGTCGGTCGCGCATGGACCGTCCGAAATCGCGCTCTTCGGATTCCTGATTTTCTGCACCTACGTCAATCTGGCGACGGCCCCTCCCTTCTTGTTCTTCGCCGCCATTCTCCTTTTCGCCTGTTTGACCAGTGCCTTTGGGTTCATCTTCCACCCGCTGCCAATGGGACTCGCGGTCCTTGTCGGCATCCTGTCGCTGCAATCGCGGCCGGGAACGCGCCCGCGGGATTTTGTCCAGCTTCTGGCGGCGGGAGGCACGGTCTATACCGGCGGCGTGGCGGGCTGCCTGTTGTTAAAACAGGTGCTCGCCGGCCTCGTCTTTGAAACTCCCGTCTGGGCGCCGTTCTTCGACCAGGTTTTCTATCGGATGACCGGCGAAACCGGATTTGAGCGCGACAATCTGAGCCAGCTCGCCGCGAACCTCTATGTCTGCCTGCCGAACTTGGGGATTGGGTCCTCGCCGGTGGCGATGGGCATCATCGGCCTGTCGCTGGGCAGCCTGCTCGCAGCCCAGGCCGCCATCGCCATCATCCGCGGGCCGCGGGCGCCCAATCTACAAATTGGCGGGTTGGCGCTGTCGGCTCTGGTCATCTTTGGTTGGTACGTCGTGTTTCGGAACCACACCATCATCCATGCCTGCTGGCAGGTGCGTCTCCTCGCTTGGCCGATCGCGACCGGCCCGCTCGCGGCACTGCTCCTCTACGCGGCCTTTCGTTTGGAGAAGCCAGGGCCGGCGTCAGAACGCCTCAGTCGTCCTTGAATTCCTTTGGCCGGCCGTCGACGCCGGATGCACGGCGCTTTTCGACGAGCTGTTGGAACAACGCCCGTGTTTCCTCGATGCTCGCGATCGGTTTGTGGGCGAAGGCATCGTTGGGCCAGCCGATGAATTGCCCGTATTCCTTGGCGAAAAGCTCGGCGCGGATCGACACCGGGTGGAAAGGCCGCCCGCGGGCGCGGCGCAACTGATTGAGATCGACCGGGCTCTTGATCGTGGCCTCGCCGGGACCGGCGATCTTGTTGAGGATCGAGCCGTCGAAAGTGTGGATCGCGGAATCGCCATGGCTGCCATGAAGGCCGCGCTTGGCGCCCTCATACATGCCGATATTGGCCATCGCGAGATAACATTTGTTTTCGTAAGCCCGCGTCGCCCGCATGCTTTCCCAGACGCGTACATCGCCATGGCTGAGATTGTGCGGCTCCGAGGTGAGATGGCACAGAATCTCGGCCCCGTTCATCATCGTGCAACGCGCGTTTTCGGGATAACCGAGTTCGCCGCAGGTCAGCAGGCCGATGCCGCCCAGTTCGGTGCGCGCCACGGGAAACAACGCCTCGCGGCCGTATTTGGCGACGAACTGGGTGTAGATGTCGGCGGGCGTCGTATAGGGGAACACCCAGGCATTGTTGTCGTTCTTCCAATGTTTGATGAGCAGCTTGCCGTCCGGCCCGATCAAGAACGAGCAGTTGAAGAAGCGCCCGGGAAAATCGGGATGCACCTCCATCATATTGGCGGCGATATAAAGCTTCAGTTCCTTGGCCTTTTCGGCGATCAAATCGGTGTAGGGGCCGGGAATCGTCGTCGAGATCCGCATCCAATCCTCGACCGACATCTTGTTCCATCGCGCATTGATCGCGTATTCGGGCGTGACGATGAGCTTGACGTCCGACGCGCCGAAGGCGGTGACATAATCGATGAGATCGAAGATGCGCAGGATATTGGCGCGCGTTCCTTCATCGCGCTTTTTCGCGTCATGCACATCGATGGCGCGAGACCGCGTCTGGAGACACGCGACCTCGTAATACATCCTCTCCTTCATGGTCCCCCGCTAAAAACGCGTTCGCGCTACCACGCGGCCGGCGCCGCGACTCTTCGGCTATCGGCATAACCCGCGAAACCGAAATCGTCCACGGCCGCGATCTTGACCGAACCAAACGCGATCCAGCCGGTTGGCATGATTTCCAGCGACGGTTCGAATTCGGCGATGGCGGCGCGGAGCCCCTCGCTCATAGCGTCTTCGACCGCCGGTTTACCCTCCAGCGTCACTGACCAGCGCGGCGCCGCTATCGCCGTCGCGACGTCTTCGCCGCAGGCCAGAATCCGGGCGATGATCTGCGCCAGCGTGCCGGTCTGGCCAACCGTACCCGGCGTGCCGATCGCCATGATCGCTTTGCCGCCGCGCGTCACCAGGCAGGGCGCGAGCGTATGCGCCGGGCGTTTCCCAGGCCCCACGCGGTTGGGATGACCGGGCTTGGCCGAAAAACCAGCCATGCGATTGTTGAGCAGAATTCCGGTCCCCGGCGCCACGATTCCCGATCCAAACGGCGCCGACACACTTTGGATCAGCGACACCGCGTTGCCGCGCTCGTCGATGACAACAACGCAGCTCGTGCCGCGGTCGCGGGACTCGACGGGGGAGCCCAGCCCAGGCGCCAGGCCGGAGCCGATCGCCGCGGCCAGCAGTTCGCGCGCTGGAGCCTCCAAGGTCCCGGGTTCGCCGATCACGCCATCGGCGGCGCGATAGGCGTTGCGCCTTGCTTTTAATCCGCGCAGAACGAATTCCGCGCTGGCCGGATCGATCGCGCCGATGCCGCCAGCCTGTATCTCCAGCAATTGAAGCAGCAGGGTCAGCCCATACGAATTCGGCGGCATCGTCACTATGTCGTGCCCGGCGAAATCGATCGCCATGGGCGCCTGCCACAGGCTTCGGTGCCGCGCGAAATCATCCGCCGTCAGCACGCCACCAACAGCCGCGACGGCTTCCGCCATCCGGCGCGCCACCTCGCCTTCGTAAAACGCCGGCGCGCCGCACTCGGCGATGGCGGCCAGGCTTTCGGCCAGTTCCGGTTGGCGCACGAGGTCGCCCTCCGCGGGGGGCGTCCCGCCGGGGAGAAACAGCCGCGCCGCCGCGCCGTCGGCGGCCAACAGACCGGCCCGCGACTGTACGTTCTTGACATGTTGAGCATGGGCGGGGAAGCCGCGACGGGCCAGGTCGATAGCCGGCGCCAGCAATTCGGCCAGGCCGCGCGTGCCGTGCCGTCCGCGCATGTCATCGAGCCCCGCCACGAATCCGGGCACCGAAATCGACAAAGGACCCGTCCTCGGTATGCCATCGGCATAAAGGGCCTCGGTTGCCTTGGCGGGAGCGGCCCCGCTTCCGTTAAGGCCCTCGATGCGCCCGTTCGCGCCAGTGAAAATCAGGGCAAAAAGGTCGCCGCCGATCGTGCAGGCATAAGGGCACACCACGGCGAGTACGGCGGCCGCGGCCACCGCGGCATCGACCGCGTTGCCACCGGCGGCAAGTTGATCGCGACCGGCCTCCGCCGCCAAGACATGGCCCGCGACCACCATCCCGCGGCGGCCGCGCGCGGCTCGAACTTCGATCATCGAGCTATAACCAACGCCCGCGCCTCACACGACAGTTGGTTGACAACGAGGGCCGCTTTGGCCAGCATCGCGGCAATAGGTTGCCGGACAGGCAGCCAACGATAGCCCGTTCCGGCGCGGATGGGTCGGTTTCGACGGCTGATCCGGGCGCGGATCCAATGCAGGGAATGCGCGACAGCCTTAACTTCATCAACGCGGAAAGCCACAACTGAGGAGGACAACAATGTCCAATCGGGGCATGTACATGCGCCGTCTGTCAAGTTGCGTCGGCCTCGTCGCCGGCCTGGCCTTGCTCGCCGGTCCGTCGCCCGCCTTCGCTCAGAGCGCATACGAAAAACTCGTCGCCGCCTCCAAGGCGGAACTCGACAAGCTCGGCGGCACCATCAAGATGGCGCTCGACTGGCCGGATGAGGACGCCAAACCCGTCCTCGCCGAGTTCCAAAAGGCGTTCCCCCACGTCAAGAAGGTGGATTACGAGCGCGAAACCGGCGTCGATCCGTTCGGCCGCTACCTGATCAGCTTCAAGCAGGGAGCCCCGGCGCCTTACGAAGTCATGCACATCGCGAGTGAATACGAGCAGCAATACGTCGAGGCCGGCATCTTCCAGAAGCCGCCGTTCACCTATCAGGAGCTGAACGCCTCGATGCCCGCGGATTGGCCGAAACTGAACGCCGCTAACATCGATGCCGCCGGCTTCTTCGTTTCGACCACCGGCAATTCTCGCGGGATCATCTACAACCCCAGCATCGTGAGGGGCGGCGATATCCCCACGAAATGGGCCGATTGCACCGATCCGAAGTGGAAGGGCAAGGTCATGATCGACGCCCGCAACAAGATGCAGGCGTTCCAGTTCGATCCGAAATGGCGCCCTTATTTCATGAAGTGGTTCGAAGACCTGCAAAAGAACAACGTCGTGCTTGGCCGCGGTCAAGCCCAGCTGGTCCAGAAGGTCGCATCGGGCGAATTCCCGATCGCCTGCGGCGTCAACTATCACACGACCTATCGCGCGATCGAAGTCGAGAAAGTGACGACGGTCAAATTCGTGATGGCCGATCCGATCCCGCTCGAATTCGCGACGCGCCTGTTCGTGATGAAGTCGTCCAAGGCACCGACCACGACCCAACTCTTCGGGCTGTGGGCGATCACCGCGGGCCAGGAAGCCATCGGCAAGTTCGCCTGGCGCGGCATGCCCTGGAACCCCAAGGCGCATAATTTCGAGGCATCGAAAGGCAAGGAAGTCGTCCTGTGCGACGGCGAATGCGCTGTGAAGTTCGAGGTTTTCGAGAAGGAATACCAGACGGTGCTGAAAATCCCCGTCGCCGGTAACTGATCCATCGTCAAAGCCGAACCGGCCGGGTGCCACGAGCATCCGGCCGGCTTCGTTTTTTGGGCCTCAATCCGGCTGGAAATCTTCGAGCCGGACCTTGGCGAAATTCCTGGGCATGGCGCGATCGAAGCCCGCGCGTTTTTCGGGCTGGGTCAAGGGCGGCTTGGTCGTATCCACGAACCATTTGACGCCGGCAACGATGGCCCCGGACGGTGCCATCTCGGGCAGCCCGTCGATCAGCGCAACATCGTATTCGGCATGGACCCGGCTCGCCACCGACCAGGACAGATCGCGCAAATCGTCGAGGTCGATGTCGTCATCGACGGCGACCACCAATTTCGGCCCGATGTCGGGGGACGACAACGCCGCCAAACAGGCGGTCTTCGATTGCCCCAACACGCGCGGCCGCAGCTTGATGACAACCAGCCGGTTGTCGGTCTCCGGGTAACAGCGCACATCGAGCAGGTCGATCCCACCTTCGACCTGGCGAACGTGATCGGCCACCACCTTCTCGATCCGCCGCGCCTCGGCCGCCGAGGCTCCGCCGGCCTGGGGACGCGCCCAGGATTGCCGCGGGGTTTGTGTGCCCTCGGTGGCGTCGATCAACACCTTCGTGCCGACTCGGTACATGGCGGTCTTGCCCTCTTCGATGGGCGAGGCGTTGTCGAGGGCGAAGACGCGGGCGCGGTTGATCTTCTGGATGTCGTCGGCCGTCCGCACGCGATTGGCCAGAGCCCAATACACCTGCCGCATGTCGCTGATGTCGATGTCCTCGTCCACGGCGATGGCGATCTTGGGATGGAGATAGGGACTGGAGAGGGCGGCCAGCAATGCGGCGCGGGCTTGGCCGGGAAAACGCGGACGCAACTTGACCACGACCATCATTGGGGTCACGCCGCCGATGCAGCGCAGATCGATGAGATCGAGTCCGCCGGCGACGCCGCGCATATGCTGCCAGAGCCGCATTTCAATCGTGGTGCAGATGATCGAATGGGCGTCGCTCGGCGGTAATCCGCACTGCATGGCGTAAAAAATCGGATCGCGGCGATGGGTGATGGCCTTGACCCGGAACAGCGGGGTTCCGCCTTCCTGGGCGTAACCGCCGGTGACCTCGCCGAACGGCCCTTCCGGTGTTGTCTCGCCGGGGCGCAATTCACCTTCGAGCACGAGTTCGGCGTCGGCCGGCACCTCCATGTCGATGGTCTCGCATTTGACCATGCGTACCGCCTCGCCGAGCAACCCGCCGGCGATGGCGAATTCATCCTGGCCATAGGGGGCGACGAACCCGGCGCTGAACACCAGCAGCGGATGGGCGCCGACGACCATCGCCGCCTCCATCGGCCGCTTCAACGCCGCGTACATCTGATAGATCTTCAGCGCCTGGCGCGGGCAAATCAGGTAGCCCGTGCGGTCTGGACCGACGATCTGAGCGCGGTGGAAGGAGACGTTGCGAATGCCGGTATGCGGGTCCTTGATGACACACATGCCCGAGGCGATGTAGCGACCCGGATCGTCTTGCGAGGTCCACATCGCCGGCAGGGACCGCAAATCGACCGCGGCGCCGATGTGAATGACCTCCTTCACCGGCGCCCCGGCCTTGGGAACCAGCACCGGATCGATGGGTTTGGCGATGCGTTCGTTCAGCGTCGTCACGACCGCATCCTCGGTCACGCCCAGAGCCGCCGCCCATTTCCGGCGGTCGGCGACGATCTGGCTGGTCACCCGCCAATCGGGGTGGCCCTTCACATTCTCGAAAAGGCAGGCCCTGCCGAGCTGCGCGAAGGTCTTCCAACTGACCGCCGAAAGTGTTTCGTCGGGATCGACTTCCTTGGTGTAGCGGACCATGTCGCCGCTCCGCAGCAGCGCGGCGATATGACTGCGGATAGATTGATCGGCCATATGTGTTAGCCCGCGCGTCGGAGTGCGGCGGCGACGTCGCCCGGTAGCGACTCAAAACGCGCGGAGATAAGTCGGGCGGCGCTGCCGGAATCGGCTTCGCAGGCCCGACACATGGCGATTGAGGTAAAGGGAGCGAAGACCATTCGAGTCGCGCGCAGGAGAAGCTTCAATTCGGTTTCCGTTTTCGGCGCGAGCATCACGCGCGCCCGCGTCAGCCGCCCCAATAAAGTCTCATCGCCCTGCGCCTGACGCCCGATCATTCGGCGGGTTATTAGATGAAAGAGCCTTTGCCGTCGATGGAATTCCTTGACGCAGCATTGCGGATACCCGAGCACTCCCGCCTCCTCGCCCGCGCCCAGCCTGGACCCGGCCAAACGCCGAAGCGCGGCCTCGCTTCCGGGCGACCCAACCAACAGGATGCGCGTCGCCGCCGCGTCTTCGCGAAGGGCTTGGTCATACCAACGCCGGCCGGAGATTCCCGATTCGCCGATCCAGGGCGGCCCGTCGAACGCGGCCAACCCCGCCCGCCGGGCCGCCGCCGCGATCGCCACCCGAAAGGCCGCGGACTCGATACCCCAGCCAACGGCGGCGAAGGGCTTGATTCCGGCCGCGACCGCCAGAACATCGAGCGCATCCTGAGCGGCCGCCGCCCGCGCCTCCGGCGGCGCAACCTCGATGGCGGCGGCGAAGTCCCCGGCCAGCGGCGACGGTGAGTCTCCCATCGCGCGAGTATAGAAAGTTTCGCGCCGGCCGCCCGACCCGATCGCGGCCTACTGTCGGTAGCGCGTGAAGATGTCCGTGTTTTGTAGCACGTCGTTTGTCCGCTTCTGTTGGTGTTGGGCCTGTGGGGTTGTGGGCGAGGCGTGAGCCTCGTCCACAAATCCACAGGTCGGGCGCGTCGAAGCGGGTCACGCGGCCGATT
>SHVT01000064.1 GCA_009694125.1 Rhodospirillaceae bacterium
CCCGCCACGGCGTGAAGGCGCTGTTATTCGTTTGTCCCGGCTTGATGGATTTACCGCGGGCCCAACAGCCCATCGCCATCGCCGCCAACGTCTTTCGCGGCAAGGCCAACACGGTTCCCGACATGATGTCCTGGGACCAAGCTGCTGAATTGGCCGCGCTCGGCCACACCATCGGCGCACACGGCATGAGCCATGCCCGTTTGGCCGGCCTCGACCCCGCGCGCCTGGAAGACGAGATCGGCGGGTCGCAGCGGCGCCTGACCGGGCAATTGGGCCGCCCGGCGGATTGGTTCGCGTTCCCCTTCGGCGACATCGGCAGCATCGACGGCCCGGCGCTGACGGTCATCGCGCGCCATTTCCGTTACTGCCGCAGCGGCGTGCGGGGACTCAATCGCGCGGGCACGTCACCGTTGAGGCTGTTGGCCCAGCATGTCGACCTTGACGCGCCGCTGAGCTATCAGCGCATGGCGCTGGGGGGCGGACTGGATAGCCGTTACACCGAAGCGCGGAAACGGCTTGAGGACATGGCCCACAATTAACGCAAAGCATCGGCGCAGCTCCGCGCAAATGACTCGGCCTTTTCGCTTTTGGGCAGCGGAAACGCGAGCAGACGGCGGCGCAGATCGATAGCCGAGCGATGCGCTTCGGGGTTGGACGTCACCTCCGGCGCCAGGTCCGGCCAGCTTTCCACCGGACAGCCGGCGCGGCGCAGGTGAGCGAACCGTTCCGCCGCCAAGGCGGCGGTGGCGGCAAGAAAAACCCCGCGATAGGGAGCGGCGGCGTCGGCCCAGCGGCCAGGCCAGGGCGACCAGCCCGGAATGTCGTCGAGAATTTTTCGCATTACGTCCTCGGACCGGCGGCGGCCGGCGGCTTCGGCTTCCAGTCGCGGCGCGATGCGCGCGAGAATCTTCCTGGCCGCGGCGCTCATCATCGGCGCGTTTGCCGGCGATTGGAACGGCGGATCGCGCTCGAAGGGAACATCGGCAATCGGACGCAACGCTTTCCAGAGCGAAGCGGGGATCGCCCGTTGCAGGCCACGCTTGATCGCCCACGGCCACGGCGACGGCGCGGCGGCGGAAAGCCGGGCCAGCGCCCGATCGAGCCCGGCCGGGGGAACTCGCGCCAGCAAAATGGCGCCGTCGGGAATGCCGACCAGCTTGTGCGGACTGTAGAGAACGAAATCGCCGTCACCGATGCCGGCGATGGGCTTAAGCACATGGGCGGCGTCTTCCACCAGCAGCGCGCCGGTCGCGGCGCTGAACGCCTTGGCGCCGGCCGTGTCATTGGCCTGACCGAAATAATGAACCAGAACGAACAGCGACGGACGCGCCCCGGCCGCCAGCGCCCGGCATGCCGGCCAGTCCGGCGTCAGGGCGGGGGTGAGCGGGTAAAAAACGACCTCCGCACCGGCCGCCCGCGACGGCGCGGTCGACTGATTGCAGAAAAAGTCGGGCAGCCAGAGCCGGGGCCGGGCGGTGCCCGCGTCCTTGCGCATTTCGACCAGGGCGGCCAGCGACCAAGCCGAGCGGGAGAGCAGACGCGCTGCGCCGAAACCCGAAGCCCACGGCGCCATGAGCCCGTCGTCCGGGGGCGCGGACGGGTGCAAAAGAGCCAGCAGGTCGTCCCAAGAGGGTAGCGGGGCGGCGGTGATCACGGGTGTTTCATACGCTCATTGCCCTCACCCCTGCAAAAGCCCCCCCAAACTGGCTGATCTGGAGAAATCCCTTGAGATTTCATTGTTCATATAATGAACATAAATAATGTTCATTATATGAACAATGTTTAATATGTTGTTATATAATGATAAAATGTAAACAAATAGTTCGATGTGAACCATCATTCCGACTGCGGATCAAACTGATCTCGGAAAGTTGGAATATGCTCCCGGCTCCGCCTCAAGACAGCCGCATTGAACAAGGGTCTCCGGATCAATTTAACCATCTCATTTCAATGAATTTTTCCCAAGATTCCTTGACGTTCACAGGATGTACACGATAGGGTTCGTTCCCTGAACAGGGGTTCCCATGGCCAGCGACAAAAGCTCGGACCGCGCTTCGGTAGCCAACGAGGTTGAGATTACCCTCGGCCTGCTCAATGCCATCGAGCGCGACAGCGGCCTGACCCAGCGAACCTTGGCCAACGAACTGGGCATCGCGCTCGGGCTCGCCAATGCCTATCTCAAGCGTTGCGCCAAGAAGGGCCTGATCAAGGTCGCCCAGGTGCCCGCCAACCGCTACGCCTATTACCTCACCCCGCAGGGCTTCGCCGAGAAAAGCCGGCTGACGGCCCGCTATCTCGCCGGATCCTTCAATCTCTTCCGCCACTCCCGCAAGCAATACGACGACCTACTTGCTTTTTGCGCCACGCGCGGCTGGCGGCGGGTGGCGTTCGCCGGCGTCGGCGATCTCGCTGAGATCGCCATTCTGTGCGCGACCAACCACGGCATCGCGGTGGTCGGGCTGCTCGACGGCCAGGGCGGCGAGAAATTCCACGGCCTGCCCGTCGTCAACCGCCTCAAGGATCTTGGTTCCGTCGACGCGGTTCTCGTCACCGACATGGAAGCGCCCCAGGCGGTTTTCGATGCCCTGATCCAGATTCTGCCGCGTGAACGGGTGCTGGCCCCGCGCATGCTCAACGTCTCGCGCGAGATGCCGCGCCTAGCCGAACCGACGACCGCCGCGGCCGGGGAGGACGGCTGACATGGACCGCTGGTATGTCGTCAGCACCCGGCCGCAAAAAGAAGAACGGGCGCGCGAACACCTGAGCCGCCAGGGATACGACGTCTACCTGCCGCGCTGGCGCAAGCGCCGGTCCCATGCGCGACGCATCGAATGGGTGCCGGCGCCGCTGTTCCCGCGCTACCTGTTCGTCGGCTTCGATATCGGGCTCACCCGCTGGCGCGCGATCCATTCCACCATCGGGGTTTCTCATCTGGTCAGCAACGGCGGCATGCCCCTGCCGATGCCGAACGGCATCATCGAGGATATCCGCGCCCGCGAAGCCGATAGCGGCCTGATCGAGATCAAACCCGCGTTCCGCAAGGGCCAGTCGGTCATCGTCGGCGAAGGCCCGTTTCTCGACCAGGTCGGCCTGTTCGAACGCATGGACGACGCCGAACGCGTCACCATTCTGCTCAGCCTGCTCGGCCGCGACGTGCGGGTGAAGGTGCCGGTGCATTCCATTCGCGCCGTCGCCTAGGGCGGCGCCGAGGACCCCCGTTGCGACATTCGCGACGGGAAAAAAATCGAAGCGGCCCCGGCGGGTGAAGGCTTTTTCACCCGGATGGCGGTAGCGTGGGAAAATCCCGGTTCATGATCCCGATTTTCGAACCCCTTTTCGAGGGCCGCGAGCGCGATTTGCTGCGCGAATGCATCGAAACCGGCTGGATTTCGTCCCAGGGCCGCTTCATCGGCGAGTTCGAGGCCGCCTTCGCCCGCCGCGCAGGCATGCCCTTCGCGGTCGTGACATCGAGCTGCACCACCGCGCTGCACCTCGCCCTCGAAGCGCTCGAAATCGGCCCCGGCGACGAGGTCATTTGTCCCGATCTCACCTTCATCGCGCCGGCCAACATGATCCGGCTGACCGGCGCGACGCCGGTGCTGGTGGACATCGATCCGATCAGCTGGGGGATAGATCCGGCAGCCATGCGCGCGGCGCTGACGCCCCGAACCCGCGCCGTGATCGTCGTGCACGCTTTCGGCCATCCCGCCGACATGGACCCGATCCTGGCGATCGCGCGCGAAGGCGGCCTGAAAGTGATCGAGGACGTGGCCGAGGCCCCCGACGCCCTCTACAGGGGCCGCGTCGTCGGAACCCTCGGCGATCTCGCCTGCTACAGTTTTTTCGCCAACAAGATCATGACCACCGGCGAAGGCGGCATGGTGATCTGCCGCGATCCGGCGCTGGACCAGCGGCTGCGCATCCTGCGCGACCACGGCATGAGCCGCGAACAGCGCTATGTCCACGTTCTGCCCGGCTACAACTACCGAATGACCAACATGCAGGCCGCGATCGGACTGGCGCAGTTGGAGCGGCTCGACTCCATTCACGCCCGACGCAATGCCCAGGCGGCGCTGTACGCCAAGCGCTTCAAGGACAACCGACGCATCGCCTGGCGACCGGCCGCCGATTGGTGCCGGCCGGTGCATTGGCTGGCCACCGTCACCTTGGCCGCGCCGGAATGGCGCGATCCCTTGCTGGCGCATCTCAAGGACCAGGACATCGAGGGACGCCCGATGATTTTTCCGGTGCATGAGGCCGCGCCCTATCGCGCCGCGAACAATCCGAATCGCTTTCCCGTCAGCCGGTCGATTTCGTACCGCTCGCTGCACCTGCCGTCGTCGACCGGGCTCGGCGACGGCGCCGAAGTCGGCCGCATCTGCGACACCGTTCTTGAATGGCTCGATCGCCGTCAATGACCGCGCTGGCCACAGCCAACCTTGACGTCCTCGACGCCATCGTTCTCGCCGGCGGGTTCGGCACCAGGCTTGCCTCGCGCGTCCCCGGACGGCCGAAGTCTCTTGCCCCGGTCGGCGGCCGGCCGTTCCTGGCGCTGCAACTGGACTGGCTGGCGCTCCAGCCGGTGGGCCGCGTGATCGTGACCGCGCACCACCTCGCCGATCAGATGGACGCCTTCGTCCGCGCTTACGACCGCCGCCCACTGCCGCTGGAAATCGTCCACGAAGAAAAACCGCTCGGCACCGGCGGCGCCGTCCTCAACGCCATCGCCAGCGGCCATCTTTCAAATCCGGTGCTGGTCATCAACGGGGATACTTATTTCGGATTCGACATCGAACCGGCGCTGGCGCATCACCGGCGCACCGGCGCGGCGGCAACCATCATCGTTGCGCGCATCGGTGATGCCAGCCGCTACGGCCAGGCGCGCCTCACCGGCGACTGGGTGGCCGCTTTCGACCCCCCGACCGGCCGGAACGAACCGGGACTTGTCAGCGCCGGCGCCTATTTGATCGACCCCGAACGACTCGGCGAGGCTCCGGCCGCGCCGTTTTCCATCGAGCGCGATCTTTTTCCCCGCCTCGCGGCGCAGAAAGCATTGGCCGCTTTCGTCATCGAGGGCGAGGACGCGTTCTTCGACATCGGGGTTCCCGACGCCTATGACAGTTTTCGCACCCGCATCACAGCCGCCAACGGCGCCCGCGAGGGGATCTCCCAGCTGTGCATCGGCCCCGAGGCCGACCTGCGCGAGGCGATGCGCGCCATCAACCAATCCAGCCGCGGCATCTGCGTCATCTGCGAGAAGGACAATCGCGCCCTGGGCGTGCTGACCGACGGCAACATCCGCCGCGCCCTGCTCTCCGGCGGGCAGCTCGGCGACCAGGTGACCCAGTACATGACCCGGGATTTCGTTTCGGTCAATGTCGCAACGCCCAAGGAACAGACCCTAAAACTGCTCGACGTGCACATCCGCGCGATCCCGGTGCTGGACGACCAGGGCCGGGTCGTCGATATCGTCGGCACCGGTTACGTGCCGACCCGCATTCGGGACGTCTACGCCCGCGCCCGTGCGCCGGTGCGCATCAGCCTCTCGGGCGGCGGCACCGATTTCACCGACTACTACATGCAGTTCGGCGGCGTCTGCCTGACCGCGACCGTGAACCACCACAGCCATGCCGTGCTGCGCAAGCGCGACGACCGGCGGGCGGTGATCGTTTCCCGCGACATGAAGCAGACAGTCGAGGTCGACGACATCGACGATCTCGTCTACGACGGCCGCCTCGATCTGCTCAAGGCGGGCGTGCGCGTGATGCAGCCCGATTTCGGCTTCGAACTGCACGTCGCCTGCGATGTGCCGCCGGGCTCGGGCCTGGGCGGATCGGCGTCGCTGCTGGGCGCGGTGATCGGCTGCTTCAACGAATTCCGCGACGAAAACCGGCTCGACAGTTACGCCATCGCCGAGCACACCTTCGAGGCCGAGCGGGTCGAGCTGGAAATCGCGGGCGGCTGGCAGGATCAATATGCGACCGCCTTCGGCGGCTTCAATTTCATCGAATTCACCAGCGAGCGGAATATCGTGACGCCGCTCCGCCTAGCTCCGGCGACGATCCGCGAGCTGGAAGAGCGGCTGGTGCTGTGCTGGACCGGCCGCGCCCACGGCGGCCGGACGACGCAAGAGTACAACAAATCCCGCCGCAAGGGCGATCCCGCGTCCCTGAAGATCGCCGAGGAATACAAGCAGATCGCCACCGAAATGAAGTCGCGCCTGCTGCGCGGCGCCTTCGACGATTTCGGCCAGTTGCTTGATCGCGGCTGGCAGCTGAAGCGCCGCTACGGGGTCGATGTCTCCAATCCCGAGATCGACGCCGTCTACCGGGCCGCCCGCGCCGCGGGTGCGGAAGGCGGGCGGCTTCTGGGCACCGGCGGCGGCGGATTCTTTCTCTTCGCGGTGCCCCCGTTCGGCCGCGTCGCCGTCATCGAGGCCCTGGAGACCCGCGGCCTCAAAACCGAAAGCGTCATTTTCGAGAACGACGGCCTGCAAAGCTGGACGGTGCGGGGATGACCCGGACTTCCCTTCTCGCGCCCGCGCAGAAAGTCCTGGATGGCGCCGTGCCGCGCGTCGATTTTCACATGCACACCACCTGGACCGACGGCCACGATACGGTCGTCGGAATGCACCAGGCCGCGATTTCCCATCGGCTCGAAGCCATCTTGTTCAGCGAACACGCCCGCCGGACCAGCGACGACTGGTTCGGCAACTTTGCCGCCGAAGTCCGGAAAGTGTCCACTGATCACTGCCGCGCCTGGGTCGGCGCCGAATGCAAGGTTTTGGATTTTGATGGGGGAATCGACACCTGCGAGGCGATCATCAAGGCTTCCGATCTGGTCATGGCCAGTGTCCATCGCTTCCCCGATCCGAACGGAAATAACATGCAGCGGTTCGCCGACGTCAATCCGGAAGCGGCCGTCGAGATCGAAATGCGCCTGATGTTGGCCGCGCTCGACAATCCCGCGGTCGATATTCTGGGTCACCCCTTCGGGATCAGCCGTTCGCGTTTCAAGAAGGACCCGAGCGAAGCTCAGTTCCGCGCCGTCATCGAGAAGGCGGCGGCGACCGGGGTCGCCTTTGAAATCAACTCGCAGTACCACGCAAATCCGTGCGATCTCGTTCGTTGGTGCCGCGAAGCGGGGGCCCTCGTTTCGCTGGGCTCGAATGCGCACCGCGCCGGCGAGGTCGGGGATATCGTTCGCGCCCTTGAAGGGCAAAGCGTTCCCGCCTGGTCGATCGAGACCGCTCGGCGCGAGGGAACCCTGCCATGACGCTCCGGGTCATGGTCACCGGCGCGGGCAGCGGCGTCGGCCAGGGTGTCGCCAAGGCCTTGCGCATCTCGACGCTGCCGGTAACCGTGATCTTCGCCGACATCGATCCGCTCAATCCCGGATTCTTCCGGGGCGAGCACGCGGTCTTGATTCCCCGCGTCGAGAACGAAGGCGCCCGCGAAGCCATGATCGCCGTGATCCGCGCCGCGCGGGTCGATGCCGTCATGGTCGGTTCCGTCTTCGATCTGGTTTTCTTCGCCGAAAACCGCGAGCGGATCGAAAAAGAAACCGGCGCCAAGGTGATCGTTTCTCCGCCCGAGGTGGTGCGGATCGGTCTCGACAAGTGGCTGACCGCCGAATTCCTCCGGCAAGCCGGGTTGCCGCACGCCGAATCTTATCTTCCCGGCGATGCGGCCGACGCCTGCGCCAAGGCCCGCGCCTGGAACTATCCGGTCGTGCTCAAGGGCCGCAAGGGCCGGGCCAGCCGCGAGGTGCATATTGTCCGCTCCGATGACGATCTCAAGGGCGCGTACCGTACGGTGCGCGAGCCGATGCTGCAGCGGCTCATCGCCGAGCCGGTCAGCGGCCTCGGCGTCGAATACACCTGCGGCATCGTCAAGGGCGGCGACGGCCGCGTGCTGGGCCCGGCGACCGCGCGGCGAAGCCTGCGTGACGGCCATTCCTGGGTGATGGAGGTTGAGGCCTTCGAGGGCCTCCGTCCGCTTTTGCTGGCAATCGGCGAGCGGCTGCCGATTGTCGGGCCCTTCAATGTGCAATTGATGGTCGGCCCCGACGGCCCGGTCCCGTTCGAGTTCAATCCCCGCTTTTCGGGAACGACGCCGATTCGGGCCCATTTCGGATTCAACGAGCCGGAACTGGCGCTGCGTTCGATCGTGCTGAACGAGCGGGTCGAAAGCCCCGTGACCCGCCGCGGCATGGCCTTTCGCTATCACGAGGAAGTTTTTGTCGACGGCATCGGTGCCGCCGACCTTGCCCATCGGCCTTGCCCGCGCGGCGTGCGTCACGATTGGTTCTAGGACGATGCCGGGTCCCATCCTGAACAAGTTTCCGACCCTGCCGCCCCGGCCCTATGTCGTTCGGGGCGAAGGCCCTTATTTCTTCACCGAGGACGGTCGGCGGATTCTCGATGCGACCTCGGGCACGGTCGGCGCTGCCGTGCTGGGGTATAGCCATCCCGCCGTGACGGCGGCGATGAAGGAGCAGATCGATCGCATTTGCCACATCAGCTACAACACTTGGAACAACCGGATTCTCGAGGATCTGGCCGAAGTCCTGCTTTCGCGTGCGCCCGCCGGACTCGACAGGGTTTATTTCGCCGGTCTGAGCGGCTCGGAAGCGGTGGAAGCAGCGATCAAGCTCAGCTTCCAGACTCACCAGGACGCCGGAAAATCCGGCAAGAACTGGCTCCTCTGCCGCGAGCAGGGCTTTCACGGCACGACCCTGCACGCGCTCTCAGTCGGCGGGCTGCCGGTCGCCGACTACTACCGGCCGCTGTTTCCCGAACGCATTGCCCGCGTTCCGGCGCATGATCCCATCAACCTGCGCAAGCCGGGCGAAAGCCCGGAGGATTACGCCGAGCGGAGTGCTTGCGATCTCGAGGCCAAAATCCTGGAAATCGGGCCCGGGCGCGTCGCCGCCTTCATCGGCGAAACCATGCTCGGGTCTTATTTCGGCGACGTGCCGCCGGCGCCCGGCTATTGGCGCCGGGTTCGCGAGATTTGCGACCGGCACGACATTCATCTGATCCTGGACGAGGTCTATTGCGGACTGGGCCGCAGCGGCCGCGTTCATTGCTGCGACCACGACGGAATCGCCCCCGATTTCCTCTGCCTCTCCAAGGCGCTCGGTGCTGGCTACGCGCCGCTTTCGGCCGTGCTGACGAGCGGCAAGGTCGAGCGCGTCGTCGCCGCCGGCCCGGTCGGACGCGTCTATCACGGCCACAGCCACCAAGGCCACGCGCTGGCCGCCGCCGCCGCGCTGGCGGCGCAGAAAATCATCCACGCCGAGGGCATGGTCGAGCGGATCGCCGCCATCGGCGCGCGCCTGGCCCGCCGCTTGGGCGAAGCGCTGGCCGGCAACCCCTTTTTCGGCCCACTCCGGGGCCGGGGCGTGATGCTGTCGATGCCCTATGCCGATTCCGCGCCGAAAGGGTTCGGGGCCGCCCTGCACCGGATTCTCGAGGAAGACCATTCGATTCTGGTCAACGCGCGTGGCGCCTGGCTTTCGGTCGCGCCGGCCTTCATTTTCACCGACGAGCAGGTTGACCAGGTCGTCGCAGCGATCAGCCGAGCCGCACCCCCAGCAACAAAATCGGTGTGAGCGTGAGTAAAAAAAGTTCCTTGTACCTGACTCTGCCAGCCAACAAACGACTCCTGCTGATCGGCGGCGGCGATGGCTATCGGCTTCTCCTCGCCATGGCCCGAGAGATGTTGGGCGGACGCGTTCCTATGTTCGCTGTAATAGACCCTGTTCTAGAAGAGAACGCCGGCCGTTTCGCCGCCACCCCGGCGGCTGAACTATGTCAGAAATTTGGGATTGTTTCGATCATTGGTGATAACTTAGCAGCGGAGCAGATCACTACCACAATCCGAGAACACAAAATCAATTTAGCGATTGTAAGCGGCTGGAGGCAAGTTATCTCGACACAGTTCTTGAGCGCCCTTGGTGGTTGTGTCCTCAACATCCACAACGCCGTGCTGCCCAAGCACCGTGGCGCGGGCGGTTTCAGCTGGCAGGTTCTCATGGGCGAAGAAAGGGTTGGCGCGACAATCCATCAAATGGCCGCGCAAATAGATACTGGCCCTGTTCTATTTTCTGAATCAGAACCAATCAAAGATGTTCCGATCTACCCTCTGACCTTGATGGCTGCTTACTACCAGTTACTGGGAAAACGGGCCCTTCCTCGTCTAATCAAAATGATTCGAGATGAATCCACCATCGTAATGCGGGTACAAAATGAGAATGAAGCCAGCTATTTCCCCATGCTCTCAACGCCACGCAACGGTCTATTGAATTTATCCTGGCAAGCCAGCGAAGTGGTGCGATTTATTCGCGCCTTCAGCTATCCGTATCCAGGCGCATCTGTGCGTTACCACGGCGAAATATATCGCATATGCGAAGCCGACGCGCATCAATCTAGGTCCTTAGTCCATCCTTTACAGTACGGGCTGATCTCTAATATTGCGCCATCTGGCGTTGATGTTTTTGTTGGTGGCGGCATTGTCCGTTTCCGGCGAATAATCGACGAAGCTGGAAATGACATCAATCCAACACGTTTCCGAACTGGCAATCGCTTTTATAATTCGACCGCCGATCTCGAAAGCGCGTTGTCTTACCGCCACGCCCACGGCAAATCATGACTATCTTCGTCTCGACCACCTGGCATGGCGAGGGACGCACCGATCTCGATGACGTGCTCGCGCGCATGGAGGGGCTCGACATCGACGGGATCGAGCTGGGTTCGACCCACGCCTTCCGTTCCGATCTGGCGGCCGTGATCGGACGCCGGGTTCGCGGCCGGATCATGACCCATAATTTCTTTCCGCCGGCGGTCGACGACCGAGT
>SHVT01000065.1 GCA_009694125.1 Rhodospirillaceae bacterium
ATGGCTGCGAAAGAAGTAAGATTTGGAGCGGATGCCCGCCAGCGGATGTTGCGCGGCGTGGATATCCTGGCCGACGCGGTGAAGGTGACGTTGGGCCCCAAGGGCCGCAACGTCGTTCTCGATAAGTCCTACGGGGCGCCACGGATCACCAAGGACGGCGTGACGGTCGCCAAGGAAATCGAACTCGGCGACAAATTCGAGAACATGGGCGCGCAGATGGTGCGCGAGGTCGCCTCCAAGACCAGCGACCAGGCCGGTGACGGCACGACCACGGCCACGGTGTTGGCTCAGGCGATCGTGCGCGAAGGCGCCAAGGCGGTGGCCGCCGGGATGAACCCGATGGACCTCAAGCGCGGCATCGCTCTGGCGGTGGAAGCGGTCGTCGAGGACCTCAAGAAACGTTCGAAGAAAGTGGCGACGAGTGAGGAGATCGCCCAGGTCGGCACGATTTCCGCCAATGGCGATCGTTCGATCGGCGACATGATCGCCAAGGCCATGGAAAAGGTCGGCAAGGAAGGCGTGATCACGGTCGAGGAAGCCAAGAGCCTCGAGACCGAGCTGGAAGTCGTCGAAGGCATGCAGTTCGACCGCGGCTATGCCTCCCCGTATTTCATCACCAACCCCGAGAAGATGATCTGCGACCTCGAAAATCCCTACATCCTTCTGCACGAAAAGAAGCTGTCGGGGCTGCAGGCGATGTTGCCCTTGCTTGAATCGGTGGTGCAGTCGAGCCGGCCGTTGCTGATCATCGCCGAAGACGTGGAAGGCGAAGCCCTGGCGACCCTGGTCGTGAACAAGCTGCGCGGCGGGCTGAAGGTGGCGGCGGTGAAGGCTCCCGGCTTCGGCGACCGGCGCAAGGCGATGCTCGAAGACATCGCCGTGCTCACCGGCGGCCAGCTCATCAGCGAAGACCTCGGCATCAAGCTGGAGAACGTGACCCTCGACATGCTGGGCCGCGCCAAGAAGGTTCTCATCGAGAAGGAGAACACCACCATCGTCAACGGCGCCGGCAAAAAGACCGACATCGAAGGCCGGTGCAACCAGATCCGCGCCCAGGTCGAGGAAACCACCTCGGACTACGATCGCGAGAAGCTGCAGGAGCGGCTGGCGAAGCTGGCCGGCGGCGTGGCGGTGATCCGCGTCGGCGGGGCCACCGAGGTCGAGGTGAGGGAAAAGAAGGACCGGGTCGACGACGCGATGCACGCGACCAAGGCGGCGGTCGAGGAAGGCATTCTTCCCGGCGGCGGCGTGGCGTTGCTGTATGGCGGGCGCGCGCTGGAGCGGGTGAAGGCCGGCAATGCCGACCAGAAGGTTGGTGTGGAGATCGTGCGTAGGGCGCTGACCGCGCCGGCTCGCCAGATCGCCGACAATGCCGGCGAAGACGGCGCCGTCATCCTGGGCAAGCTGCAAGAGAGCAAGAGCCTCACTTGGGGTTTTGACGCCCAGAGCGGCGACTATGTCGACATGATCAAGGCCGGAATCGTCGATCCGACCAAGGTCGTGCGCCTGGCGCTACAGGGCGCGGCCTCGGTGGCGGGTCTTCTGATCACGACCGAAGCCATGGTCGCCGACAAGCCGGAGAAAAAGTCCGGGCCTTCCGTGCCTGGCGGCGGCGGCGGTATGGATTTCTAATCCTGGCCACAAGAACAAAAGGGCCGCCCTCGGGCGGCCCTTTTTTTGTCTCACGGCGCCCCCGCCCAATCGATGAGCCGGCGCAAAAATCGGGCGCAAGACTCGAGCTGATCCAGGCCCACATATTCATCGGGCTGGTGGGCCTGTTCGATGTTCCCCGGGCCGCATACGATGGCGTGGATACCCGCCTGCTGGAACAGTCCCGCCTCCGACGCATAAGCCACCGCCAGCGATCGATTCTGGCCGGTGAGAGCCAGGCCAAGAGCCTCGGCGGGCGACTGGGCGACCGGGGTCAAGGCCGGAACCGCGCACAGGATTCGGTTTTCAGCGCCGGCGCCATCACACTGCGCTTTCAAACGTGGCGACAGGTCCCGGCGAAGATAGGCTTCGAACCGGTCGAGAACCGGCAGCGGATCAAAGCCGGGTACCGGTCGCATTTCCCATGCGACGCGGCATTCGCGTGGAATGACATTAACGGCGACGCCGCCGTCGATCCTGCCGACATTTATCGTCGTCCAGGGCGGATCGATGTCGATCCCACCCATGGCCGGAACGACGCGCAGATCGGCGGCCACATCGTCGAGGACGCGCAACACTTCGCCCGCCGCCGAAATCGCGTTGAGGCCGAGATGGGGTAGGCTGGAATGACCGTCCTTGCCCGTGACGATCGTCAGGCAGGCATTGATGCCCTTGTGCGCGTTGACGACCTTCATACCGGTCGGTTCGCCGACGATGACGATCCGCGGTCGCGGCAATTCCTTCCCCAATTGTCGGATCAAGGCCGGAATACCCAGGCAACCGACCTCTTCATCGAAGGACAAACAGAGATGGATGGGCGCGCGCGGCGGCCGATCGAGGAACTCCGGGACCAAAGCCAGGACGGTGGCGATAAATCCCTTCATGTCGGCGGTTCCGCGGCCATACAGCCGGCCATCGCGCTCGGTCAGAACGAAGGGCGCGCTGGTCCAAGGCTGCCCATCGACCGGCACAACATCGGTGTGACCCGACAACACGACTCCGCCATCGATAGTCGGACCGATGGTGGCGAAGAGGTTCGCTTTGGTGCCGGTTTGGTCATGAACGACGCGCGAACTCACGCCATGCGCGGCGAGATAGCGGGCGACGTCTTCGATCAGGCCGAGATTGGATTTTGCCGAAACCGTGTCGTGCGCGACCAACCGACGCAACATCTCGACGGGGGTCACGACGGCGACGGCGCCTCTCACACGGTGGAAGGTTGGGCGGAAGCGGTATTACCGATCATCGCCAGGAATTCGCGGCGCGTCGACGGATCGGTGCGAAATGCCCCCAACATTCGGCTGGTGACCATCGTCGCGCTCGCCTTGTGAATACCCCGCGTTGTCATGCAGTGATGCGCGGCCTCGATGACCACGGCAACCCCGATCGGGTTCAGCACTTCATTGATCGTATTGGCGATCTGGGCGGTCATCTTCTCCTGGATTTGAAGGCGTTTTGCATACACGTCCACGAGCCGAGCGAGTTTGCTGATTCCGACGACGCGCTTGCGCGGAAGATAAGCGACATGCGCCCGGCCGATGATCGGCGCGATGTGATGCTCGCAATGCGATTCAAAGCGAATGTCGCGCAGCACGACCATCTCGTCATAACCGTCCGTCTCTTCGAACGTGCGCTGGAGAAGATCAATCGGATCGACGCCGTACCCGGAGAACCATTCGTCGAACGCCCGCACCAGACGTTCCGGCGTCCCCAGCAGACCTTCCCGGTCCGGATCGTCGCCGGCCCATCGCAACAGCACCCGTACGGCATCCTCCGCTTCCTTCGGACTTGGCCGCGCTATACTTCGTACCGCGATCACCTCGGCTTTACGTTCCGCTTTCAAATCTGCGGGCCTTGCGGGGGACACCTAATTCCTATCCTTTCAATTCAAACGCACGGCGTGATGGGGAGAATCGAGCGAAAACGCCGGCACGTCGACGTCGAATCGATCGCCGGCCGGCGTCTCCATCTGATACCGGCCGACCATGATGCCGGACGAATCCGGCAGTTGCGTGCTGGAGGTGTACTCGAAAGCCTGGCTAGGCCGCAGCACCGGCTGCTCGCCGACAACACCCGCGCCGCGCACTTCCTGCACGCGGCCGTGGGCATCGGTTATATGCCAATAACGATTGCGTAGCTGCACGGTCTCCGCACCCAAATTTTCGATCCGAACCTGATAGGCCCAGACATAGTGGTTCTCGGCCGGCGACGATTGATCCTCCAGATAGACTGGTCTCACCGTTACCTTGATCGACCGCGTAGTCGCGCTGTACATGACGCCGCACTCCCGACAAAAGCGATTGTCGCTGTCACCAATATTAGGTCGATAACCCCTCTTGTCCAGCTACTCGCACGCCGCCGGGACGCGGCCCTAGGCCGCGCGCAAGGCGGCCTCGAGATCGGCTTGCAAATCGGCGACATCCTCCAGCCCGACCGACAACCTCAACACGCCGTCGGTGATGCCCTGGCGAACCCGATCCGCCGGGGCCAGCCGCTGATGTGTGGTCGTCGATGGGTGGCAGATCAGCGATTTTGAATCGCCCAAATTGTTGGAGATATCGATCAGCCGCAGGGCATTGAGGCAGCGGAAGGCGGCCTCCTTGCCGCCGGCCACCTCGAAGGCAAGGACGGTGCCGCCCTCCTTCATCTGGCTCCTCGCCAATTCGTGCTGGGGATGGCTGGGAAGGCCGGGATAGAGAATCCGGCGGATTTTCGGGTGCCCCTCCAAGACGCGGGCGAGCACGAGGGCGTTTGCACAGGCTCGCTGAAGGCGCAGGTCGAGCGTCTCCAGACCTTTGAGCATGACCCAGGCATTAAACGGGCTGAGCGCCGGTCCGGTGTGGCGTATGAACGGGGTCAGCTTGTCGACACAAAACGAGGTCGTTCCCAAGACGGCGCCACCCAAGCAGCGCCCCTGGCCGTCGATGTGTTTGGTCGTCGAATAAACCACGATGTCGGCCCCGAAGGACAAAGGTTGCTGCAGAAGCGGCGTGGCGAAGACGTTGTCCACGATCACCTGTGCCCCGGCGCCATGGGCGAGGCGCGCCACCGCGGCAAGATCGATGATCTCGAGTGTCGGGTTGGACGGCGTTTCCAAAAAGACGCACGCCGCCGGCTTTTGAAACGCCCGGCGCCACTGATCCAGATCGGTGCCATCCACGAAGACCGTTTCGACGCCGAAGCGCGGCAATATTTCGGCCAAGATGTATTGGCAGGATCCGAACAAGGCTCTGGCCGCCACCACCCTGTCCCCTGCCTTGATCTGGCACATCAACGCGGCGAACACCGCCGCCATGCCGGTGGCGGTCGCCCGACAGGCCTCGGCCCCTTCGAGAAGCCGCAGGCGATCTTCGAACATCGACACCGTGGGATTGCCAAAACGGGAATAGACAAACCGCTGGGTGGGAGCGGCAAACGCAGCTTCGGCCTCCTCGGCATTGTCGTAGACGAAGCCGGAGGTCAGAAACAGCGCCTCGGAGGTTTCGTGAAAGGCGCTCCGCTTTGTTCCGCCGCGCACTTGCAGGGTGCGCGGACGCCAGGAAGCGGTGTTTGATTCGTCATGTGCCATGGTGTCATCTCCCTCCGGGCCCAAACGGCGACGGAAAACAAAAGCCCCGAACGCAATCGAGTCGGGGCGACGACACCCGACCTTTTAGCGTGCTTGTTTAACGTGGCCGCAAGCCGGTCGGCTCAAATTGCCACGATCATCAGGGGATAGTTGTTTTCTGTTGCCGCTGTCAAGGCTTCGCCTGCCAGCCGGCGTCGGACTTGACCCAGGTCAACTCATGTTTGTTGTGAAAAAGGTGGATCAGACGTGACCCCGGAATGGCGGCGAATTCGCGGCAAATGGAATGATCGGTCTGGCCTTGAAATTTCAACGTGCAGACAAAACGCCGGCACAGTCCCGACTCGATCCAAGACTTGACCAATTTCAGAAGGCGCCCCGGATAACAAATGACATCGCAGAACAGCCAACCGACCGGTCCAACCTCCCGCGGCTGCAAGGCGAACGCCGATTGGCGGCGAAAGTCGACCCTGGGCAGCGCCGCGATAGGCGCGGCGAGCGGCGCCTTGTCGATGCTAAGGATATTGGCGCCGAGTTGCTGCAGCACCGCGGTCCATCCCCCTGGACTGCTCCCTAGATCGAGGCAGAATTCTCCGGGCCGAGGCGCCATTCCCAATAACGTGAACACCTCCCAAAGTTTCAAATAGGCCCGGTTCGGCGGGAAGGTCTTGTCTTCAAGGAATCGTATTTCGCCATTCGGAAAGGGACTGGAACAGCGGGCGGCGGCGAGGATCCTATTTGCCCCGAGCAGGGTCCAGGAACCCATCGGAGCTTTTGGCGGCGCGGTCGGAAAAGCGAGCGGTTTGGCCGACACCGATGGCAGACGATCCTGAATCAACTGGGTCCGTCGATGAAGGTGAAACGCGTAAGGCGCCCAATTGCGTTGCAAGGCTCGCAGCGCTTTTGCGCCTTCGCCAATGGACGCGATGTCCATGGCCATGGGTTCAAGCCACAGATTTTGGGCCCAGGCCGCCGGCCGGCGAGGACCCGCGGCCAGCATCAAACGCCCGTAGACCTCCATCACCTCGCCCAGCTCCACGAGCAGATCGGCCTCATGTCCTTCCGCCGCGAGATAGGCCGTCGCATCGAGCGCGGTCATCGAACCTCGATTGCTCCCCCAACGGCGGAGTTGAATGCCCCCGGGGTCAGAACGGAAGCTTTATGCGAGCGCGCAACCCACCGTCGGGCGAATCGATCAGCGTCAGCTCGCCACCGTGACCGCGCACGATGTCCCGAGCGATGGTGAGGCCAAGCCCGACGCCACCGGTTGATGGATTGCGTGATGGATCGAGCCGCACGAAGGCCTTGAAGACCTCCTCCCGCCGCTCGGCCGGGATTCCAGGACCATCGTCATCGACCAGAATCTCGATTTGCCGACTGCGGCGCGCCGCAGTGACCGTGACGCGCGTGCCGTGGCGCGTGGCGTTGGCGATCAGGTTGTCGAGGCACCGTTTAAACGCCTCCGGGCGAATCGAGACGATGAGGTCGCCTTCGGTATCAAGGCCCACCGCATGGCCGGCGCGGCGGGCGGCCGCGGCCAGGTCTGCCAGCAATGCGCCGAGGTCGGTAGTCACGGGTTTTTCGCCGCCCTCGCCCCGGGCAAAGGCGAGGTAGCTGTCGACCATGCGGTCCATTTCCGAGACGTCGGCCTTAAGACCAATCACCTCGGGTCCGTCGCCAAGCATGGCGAGTTCGAGCTTCATCCGGGTCAGCGGCGTGCGCAAATCGTGGCTCACGCCGGCGAGCATCTCGGTGCGCTGCGTCAAAAAGCGGCGAACGCGCTCCCGCATCAGAATGAACGCGGCGGCGGCCTGGCGGACCTCGGTCGAGCCGGCGGGCTTGAAGTCGGGTCCGTCACGACCCTTGCCGAATGCATCGGCCGCCTCGGCCAGCCTACGAATCGGCCGAATCTGATTGCGCATGAACAACACGGCGATCACGAAGACGACCAGGGAGGTTCCGGCCATCCACAGGAAAAAAATATAGATCGTGCTGGTAAAGAGTCGTTCGCGCGGAGCCAGGACACGAAGCACGCCATAAGGCAGTTCGACCAGGATTTCGACATCGCGCGACAATGACCAGGCATCGAGAACGAAAGGTGAGCCGACGCGTTCGATCAACGAAGCGGTTAAATCTCGTTCCAGGATGCCCTCCGGCGGCCCCGGCTGTGGCTTGGGGAGAGATTCGCCGGGCCGAAAGCTCACACGCAGGCCCATTTTCGTGGACGCCATCTGCAGGATCGATGAGATGTCCGCGGCCTGGGTTCCGTCGGCAAGCAACCCGACGACCATGCCAACATCGCCGGCGACGCCAGCCGCGAGGCGGCGCGATACCGTCTGCCAGACGCGGTCGTAGAAGATGAATGTCGCCACGGCTTGGACAAGCAGAAGCGGCGTCACCAGGATAAGAAGCGACCGGCCGAACAGGCTGCGCGGGAGAAATTGCTTCAGCATGACCAGTTATCAATCGATGCGCAGCACATAACCCGAGCCGCGTACGGTCTGCAGGTAACGTGGGAGTTTGGGATCATCCTCGATCTTCCGCCGCAATCGCGTCACCTGGACGTCCGCCGTGCGGGGATTGCCGATGCCGCTGCACTGACGCATCAGTTCCTCTCGGGAGAGGACCGCCCCGGGGTTGGTGGCAAAGGCGCGCAGCAGCCCGGCCTCCACCGACGTTAGCCGAACGATATCCTCACCCCGGTAAAGTTCCTCGCGCGTGGCCGAAAACCGGTACGGCCCAAAACTAATGTCGGTGGGCACCGGGGGCAGCGCCACGCGGCGCAGGATGGTGCGGATGCGTAGAACCAGCTCACGCGGCTCGAAGGGTTTGACGAGATAATCTTCGGCGCCGGCTTCGAGCCCCGCGATTCTGTCCTCGGCCTCCGCACGCGCGGTCAGTAGCAGAACCGGCACCCGCCCGTTGTCGCGGAGCCATGCGGTCAAGGCAATGCCGGTTTCTCCCGGCATCATGACGTCGAGAACAAGGAGGTCAAAAGCAAAACCGGCGAGGCGCGCGCGCGCCTCTTCCGCCGCCGCCGCAATCGTGACGCGGAAGCCATTTTCTTTCAGATACTTGCGAAGAAGTTCCCGAAGTCGGACATCGTCGTCGACGACCAGGATATGAGGGGCCTCCGCCGTCATGTGCCGACTATATCGACACCTTGCGACCGGAGCCAGCGGTTGGCTCGGTCACGTCACAATGTACTTGCGGCGCGCCGTTTCCCGCCCGATCATAAGTCCGCAAACCGCAAGGAAAAATCTTATGGCTGCGACCCCGCCCTTCGATGATCGCGACGGATTCATTTGGTTCAATGGCAAGCTGGTTCCCTGGCGCGACGCGAAAATTCACGTCCTGAGCCATGCCCTGCATTACGCGAGCGCCGTTTTCGAGGGCGAGCGAGTCTATGGCGGCCACATCTTCAAACTCCCCGAACACAGCCAAAGGCTGATCGATTCCGGCCGCATGTTGGGTTTCGAGGTGCCTCACACCGTCGCCGAGATCGATCGGGCGTCCAACGAGGTGGTCAAGGCCAATAAGATCGTCGACGGCTATGTCCGGCCGATCGCCTGGCGGGGCAGCGAGATGATGGGTGTTTCCGCCCAGGCAACCCGCATCAACCTGGCAATCGCGGCATGGGAATGGCCGGCCTATTTCAGCCCCGAGGCCCGGATGCGCGGCATCCGTTTGACGATGGCCAAATGGATGCGTCCGGATCCGCGGATGGCGCCGGCCAAGAGCAAGGCCGCCGGGCTTTACATGATCTGCACGATGTCCAAACACGCGGCCGAGGCGGCGGGCTACAACGATGCCCTGATGCTGGATTGGCGCGGTCAAGTGGCCGAAGCGACCGGCGCCAACGTATTCTTCGGTTTTGGCGGGGAACTGCATACACCGACGCCGGACTGCTTCCTCGACGGTATCACCCGCCGCACCGTCATCGGTCTGGCGCGCGCCCGCGGCATCAAAGTCGTCGAACGCGCCATCATGCCGGAAGAATTGGGCAAGGCCGACGAGGTGTTCATCACCGGCACGGCGGCGGAAGTAACCCCCATCGCCGAAATCGACCAACACCATTTCCAGGTCGGGGCAATGACCCGCAGCCTCAGCGGCGACTACGACAAACTGGTCCGCGCCAAACCCGCGGTGGCGGCCTAGACCACGCGCAGGCCGGGCCGCGCGCCCGGCCTTCTAGCTCTTATTTCTCCAGCCAGCGGGCGGCCGCCTTGTTGTCCCGCGCTTCGGCCGCAACCCATTTGGCGCCCTTCTCCGTGTCTTCGAGTTTCCAGAAGGGCGCCTTGGTCTTGAGATAGTCGATCAGAAAGTGACAGGCCTCGAACGAGGCTTCGCGATGGGACGACGCGGCGGCGCACATCACGATGCGGTCGCCCGGATCGAGGCGCCCATAGCGGTGAATGATCAGCGTCGCATCAAGCGGCCAGCGCCGACGCGCTTCGGCCTCGATGGCCATGAGCTGCTTTTCCGTCATCCCAGGGTAGTGCTCAAGCGTCATCGCCCCGATATGGGAGCCGCCGGCCATGTCGCGCACGACGCCCACGAAACAGGTCACACCGCCGATCTGGGTGTTGCCCGCCGTAAGCTTTTGAAGCTCGGCGCCGGTGTCGAAATCTTCTCGTTGTACCCGGATCATGCCGCGGCTCCTTTCTCAACTTGCTCGCACGACGCGGTGGCCCTCAATTTAGCCGCCGGTGACGGGCGGGAACAGCGCAACCTCGTCCCCCGCCTTTAAGGGATGGTCGAGCTGAACATGCTCCTGATTCACCGCCGTCCTCACCACCGTGAGGTCCGCCAACGCCTCCTTGTGGCCGGGGCTGCGTTGCTTCAGCCACTCGAGCAGAGCGCCGACGTTCGTGACATCGGCGGGAGGGCTGACCTCCTCCTGCGCACATCCGGTGCGGGCCCGCAGCCACGCGAAATACAATATCTTCATGGGCGCACCTCGTTGAAGGGCGGAATCCCCGCCACGCGACTGTTCATAAGATGGGTGATTTCTTCGGCC
>SHVT01000004.1 GCA_009694125.1 Rhodospirillaceae bacterium
CGATCGTCGACCTCCAGGCTGCCATCAACCGCTTCCTCGCCGAAACCAACGCCGCGCCCAGGCCCTTCACTTGGACCGCCGATCCGGACAAAATCATCGCCGCCGTCAGACGCGGGCACCAAGTGTTAGATTCGATCCACTAGCGTATTACGAAAGCGACCGGCTGGATCGCGCCGTCGCGGAATTTCGCGCGGTCGTGGCGTTGCAGCCGGAAAACGCCTACGCGGCCTTGCTCCTGCACATGGCGATGGCGCGGGCGGGGGAAGCCGCCGACGCCGAATTGGCGGCCAATGCCGGGCGCCTCGATCTCCGCAAATGGCCGGGCGCGATCGTCCACTTCGCTCTGGGTAGAACCCGCGAAAGCGAGGTGCTGGAGGCGGCGCAGGGCGCACGATCCACGACGCGGCGCGAGCAGGAATGCGAGGCGTTTTATTACCTTGGCATGGAGCGCCTCGAGCGCGGCGATATAACCGGCGCGGTCGCCATGTTTCGCGGCGCGATCGACACCGGCGTGCGGCATTTTGTCGAATACCACCAGGCCGAGTTCGAGCTGGAGAGGTTGAATGCGCGCGGCAAATAAGCGCCTTGGTGTGGCGATGCGCGCCGCGCTGACGCTCGGCGGCTGCGGCCTCCAGTTGGAAAGCGACGTGACCGCCTTCCACGCACTATCGCCCGGCGACCGCGGCCGCCTCATCGCGGTGGCGCCGATGGATGCGCGCAAGCAGGGTTCGCTTGAATTCCTGTCTTATGCCGCGCAAGTCGAGGACCGGCTGCGCCGCGCCGGCTTCCGCACCGCCGCCACCAACGACCGCCCGGAGCTGTTCGCCTTGTTCGACTATCAGACCGACGAGGAGATCGTCCAGACGCCCTATGTGGAGCCAATAACCGAAACCCGCACGACCACGACGCGGGATTCCTATGGCGTTGAACGCCGGCAGACCAACGAGGTCATCACCGGCTACAATTCCGGCGTGTCCACCGAAAACCGCTTCACCCGCCGGCTGCGCCTGGACATCGTGGAATTTTCCGTCAACCGCCAGCAGCGCAAGCTCTATGAAGGCCAGCTTCGCAACGTCAGCGATTGCAAAAAGCTGACGGTCATCATGGATGCCTTGCTCGAAGGCATGTTCGCGGATTTTCCCGGTGCGTCGGGCCGGGCGCGTTCGATCAAGGTGAGACGGGGAAACCTGAAGCACGCGGATTGCTGACCCGGCTCACAGCCATTTGAGCCATTTCAAGCCCCCCAGATCGCCAGCGTCACGCCGCCGATCAGAAGGCAGAACCAAAGGAAGGCGTAGGGATCCTCGGCGCCCGGAATGCCGGTGACGTTGACGCCCAACATGGCGGCGAAGAGGCTAGGTGGCAGGACAAGCGACGCGAGCGCGGTCAACCGGTTCGATGCCCGCAGCGCCCCTTCCGTGAGTAGGTTGGTGAAATCCTCGTTGAGGATGGTGGCGCGCGAACGCAGCTCGTCGATGTCCTCGATATGGCGGACTAGACGCTCGCTGACGTCGCGCAAGCGGTGGCGGGCGTCGGCGTCGAGCCAACTGGCGTCGTCGTGCTGGAGCCGGTACAGCGCGTCGCGTTGCGGCGATAGATAGCGGCGAAGCTGCACGATGCCACGCCGGGCCGACGAAATTTCCATGCGCAGGGCGGGATCGCCCCGGTTGTCGCACACCTTGTCCTCGATGTCGGCGACCGCAGCCTCCAATTCGTCGGTCATCTCGCCGAGATGGTCCACGAGCTTCTCCGCGATCAGGGCGAGCGGCGCGCCGATGGTGCGCGGTCCCTTGCCCAGCAGAAGCGAGCGCCGGATGTCGCGGAGCGCGTCGAGCGAATGGGCCGTGTCGCGCAGCGAGATGCACCGCGCCGCCTCGGCCCAGATGTGGACCGGGACGAGTTGCGTTCGCGAGCGGCCGTCCACGCCGGTTGCCGCCGGGGATCGGTTGACGCCGCGCAGAACGATCAGCATGTCGTCGTCGAAATCCTGAACCCGCGGGCGCGACTCCTCGGCCAGAAGCGAACCGGCGGCTTGGGGATCAATCCCCGATTTTTCGAGTATCCAGGCTTGAGCTGCGGGGTCGTCGCGCTCCAGGTGTAGCCACAGGGAACCGTCGGCCGGCTGCCATTGGGCGGCCAGCCCAGGTCAGGTCGCGGACCTTCCCGTCCGCGCCCAAAACCACGGCAAAACGCAAGCCGGACTCCTCGCCCGCCGTGAGCGTGTTGTCGGTAACCATTACGGCCCCCCCTTGAGACAGGGGATCGTTAAATGTTTTCGGTCAGGCGGCGAGGGGGACGGATTCTTCCCGGGTGGTCGTTACCAACACGCGGACTTCACCGGGGCCGCGCACGCCGAGATTGGATTCGAGAAGCTGCGGCACCTGTTGCTTGATTTCCCTCAGCAGCGAGTCGTAACTCTCGGCCTCGACCTTGAAGCCGGGGATTTCGCTGCTCCTCGCCACCCAACGCCGGGCCGCTTCGTTCCACTCCGCCTCGATGGCATAGGCTTGCTCGCACATGGCTGGCTCCTTCGCGTCTACCTGCCGCCCAGAATAGGCCACCGGCGCCGTCCAGGCAAATGTTCCGGCGCAAAGCGCCCGGCTTCGGCCTAATCCCTTCGTTCCTCCGGCATCCTGGCGCCGCTCAGGTCGGCGTCTTGGAGATCGGCGCCATCGAGCCCGGCGCCGGTCAGATCGGCCCCGGCGAGCCTGGCGCCGCGCAGCTTGGCCCCGGCGAGCCTGGCGAGCGTCAGATCGGCGCCGGTGAGATTGGCCGGCCAGAAGCGGCCGGTTGGCGAGCCGTCGGGCCTGCGGAGCTCCGTGGGCAGTAGACTGGCCCCGGCGAAATTGGCCTGGGTCAGCTTCGCCTTGGAGAAATCGGCGCCGCTGCAATCGCTGTCCGACAGATCGGCCCCGGCGAGATCGGCGCCCGCGAAATTGGTCAGCACGAACAGGCATTGGCTGAGCTTCGCGCCCGCCAGCGCGCAGCCGGCGAGATCGGCACCGCTGAGATCGGCGCCCGAAAGGTCGGCGCCGGCCAGATCGCGCCCGGCAAGCATGGCCCGGCCGCCCTCGCGCCCGCCGGTGGCGATCCAGCGGTCGTGCCGCTTGATGGCGTCTCTCAAATCGGTGGGAACGCGTTCCAGGTTCCGCATCATGATCGCGCCGCTTAACCGCACGCCGCTGAGATCCACCCCGTCGAGAATCGCGCCGCGCATCACGGTGTCGCGAAGATCGGCGCCTCTGACGATAGCGCCCGTCAGGTTGACCCCTGTGAGGTTGGCGCCCTTCAACCGGGCCGAGGCCAGATTGCAATCGGACAGGTCGGCGCCGGTCAGGTTGGCGCTGGTCATGTCGGCGCCGCCGAAATTGGTGCCCGGCGCGCTTGCCTCCCGCAGGCTCGATCGCGACAGATCGGCATGTGTCAGATTCGCGTTGCTGAGCTTGGCGCGGTCCATCTGCGCGCCGCTGAGGTTGGGCTGCGACCCCGCGCCCGGTGTCTCGCCTGATTTACCGTACTGAAGCACGCCGGGGCGAAGATCGACTTCGCGCAGGTCGCAACTCGTCAGTTTGGTCCCCTTGAGTTGGCTGCCGCGCATGTCCGCCTTGTAGAGATTGGCGCCGGTTAGATCGGCGAGCTCCAGATTGACGCCGAACATGTCGGCATGGCTGAGATCGGCCTGGATCAGGATGGTCTTGTACAGAGTGGCGCCGGACAACACCGCCTGGCCGAGCTGTGCCAAGGTGAAGTCGCGGCCGGACAAGTCGGCACCCTTGAAATTGGCGCGCTCCCCATCCTTCCGGCCGGCAAGGAAACGTGCATGCCGAGTCAAAATTTCGGGGAGGTCGCGTTCGAAACGGTCTCGTCCCAGCATGGCCTCGATTTCTCGATTTCAGCGATTCCGGGGAGTCTAGACATCGCCGGGGGTTCTGTCCCCTAGACCTTCGACTGAATTGGGTTGGCTTGTAGATTCCTTCACCACCCACGCGACCGTCGCCGCCCCGCGGTCGCGCTGGCGCAGAACCGAATGCAGCCAGGGCACCAATTCAGCGAGCTCGGTGTCGAACCGCCAGGGCGGGTTGACGATCACCATGCCGCAACCGTTGAGGTGCGTAGCATCGTCGTCGGGATGGAGCAACAATTCCGTGACCAGAACCTTTTTCATGCCGGATGCGGCGAGGGTCTTATGAAATTGGGCGACCGGCTCGCGGTCCTTGATCGGATACCACAACGCGTAGATTCCGGTCGGCCAACGGCGCAGCGCGTGCCTCAGCCCGCGCTCCATTCGTGCCAACTCTTCAGGCTTCTCGAAGGCCGGATCAATCAGCACAAGCCCGCGGCGCTCCGGGGGCGGCAGGAACGCCTTCAGCGCAGAGAAGCCGTCGAGATGCCGCACCGTCACCTGGCGGTCGCCCGAATAATCGGCCGCGAGGCGGGCTTGGTCCTCGGGATGAAGCTCGGTCAGCACGAGCCGGTCAGCCGGCCGCGCGAGTTCGCGGACGATGCGCGACGACCCGGGATACCAACGCCGCGCGCCGCCTTCGCCCTTGGCCGTCGCCGCCAACGCCGCGAGATAAGGCGCAAGGGTAGCTGGCGAACGCGGCGCGTCGAGCAGGCGCAAGATGCCGTGGCGGAATTCGCCGCCGCGCCGCGCCTCGTCCGAAAACAGGTCATAACGGGCCAGTCCGGCATGAGTGTCGAGATAGAAGAACGGCTTGTCCTTCGCCTTCAGAGACTCGACCAGCAACGCCAGGATCGCATGTTTGAAAACATCGCTGAACGATCCGGCATGAAAGGCGTGGCGATAATTCAAGGCGCTTCGATCTCATGCCGGGGATCGATAGAGATGGTGACCGCCCTTGGCGTCCTCGACCACATAAGCATCGGTTTCGTCCTCGGCGCGGCGAAGATGGACCGGGCCGATCGGCACCTTGCCGTGTCCGCCCGGTATGTCGAGGACGTAATTCGGCTGGCACAGACCGGAGACGCGGGCGCGCAGACCGCGCACGATGTCCTGCCCGTGGGCGATGGTCGTGCGGAAATGGCCGGTACCGGGCGCGGCGTCGAGGTGATGCAGGTAATAGGGCTTCACCCGAGCCGCGACCAAAGCCCGGAAGAGGGCATCGAGCGTCGCCGGATCGTCATTGACGCCCTTGAGCAGCACTGTCTGGCTCAACAGCGGGATGCCGGCATCGGACAGGCGACGCAGCGCCGCGCGCGCCCGCGGCGTCACCTCGCGCGGATGGTTGCAATGGATGACGACGTAGACCGCTTTTTCGGCGGCGAGCGAGCGGGTGAGCGCGGGCCCCACGCTGTCCGGTGCCGCGACCGGTAGGCGCGTGTGGATACGGATGGCGCCGAGGTGGGCAATCGCGTCAAGGGCCGCGACCAGGCGGCGCAGGCGGCGGGTGGACAGGATCAGCGGGTCGCCCCCGGTGAGAATCACCTCCCAGATGGCGGGGCGTTGGCGCACATAATCGAGCGCCGCCTCCAGCTCCGCCGGGGTCAGCGCCTCGCCGCCCGGTCCCACGCGCTCGCGCCGAAAACAGAAACGGCAATAGACGGCGCAGGCATGGACGGGCTTGAGCAACACCCGGTCGGGATAACGATGCACGATGCCTTTGACCGGCGTGAAGCGGTCGTCGCCGGTGGGATCGGCGTTTTGGTCGTGGCTCGTTCGCAGCTCCGCCGCGTCGGGCAGGAATTGTCGGCGGATCGGATCGGCCGCGTCGGCGCCCATCAGGTCGGCCATGTCCGGCGAAACGCCAACGGCATAACGCGCGGCCACCGCCTTCAGGCCGTCGCGCGCACCCGCTTCGACCAGGCCAGCGCCGACTAGGTCGTCGATGTCTCGCAGCGTTCGCCGGCTAGGGGAATCGGTCATGGCTCGCCACCTTGGGATTCGGTCACTGGCGACCACAATATATCCTCGATCCGCGCCGCGCCCGTGGCGAGCATGACCAGCCGATCGACGCCGAGCGCTATGCCCGCGGATTCGGGCATCCCGTTCGCCAGAGCGGCCAGGAAGTCCTCGTCGATCGGATAGCAGAATCCATAACGCGCCTGTTTCTTCGCGCGGTCGGAATCGAAACGCCGCCGCTGCTCCACCGCATCGGTCAGCTCGCCGAAGGCATTGGCCAGTTCGAGTCCGGCGACATACAGCTCGAAACGTTCGGCCACGCGCGGATCGCCCGGCTTGGTCCGGGCCAGCGCAGCCATCGACGCGGGATAGTCGTAAAGAATCGTCGGCGCGCCCACGCCCAGATGCGGCTCGATGCGGTCGAGAAAGATGCGGAAGAACAAATCCTCCCAGCTGTCGCCGATGCCCGGCTCGATGCCGATCCCGCGGGCGGCGGCGGCGAGGCGGCCAACATCGGGAGCCAGTGGATCGGGGGCGGTGGCCAGCACATCGATCCCGGCATGGCGCGCGAACGCCTCAGCCACGCTGAGGCGGGTCCACTCGCCGAAGGGGTCGCTGGCCTTGGCGCCGTGGGCGAAGCGCCATCCGTCCGCCGCCGCGATGCAGGCGCGGAGCAATCCCTCGCAATCGTCCATCAGCGACCAATAGCCGGCGCCGGCGCGATACCATTCGAGCATGGTGAATTCGGGATGGTGGATGGCCGAGCGCTCGGCGTTGCGGAAAACACGGGCGATCTGGAATATCCGCTCCATCCCGCCGGCGACCAGCTTCTTCATCGCAAATTCGGGCGAGGTGTGCAGGTAAAGCACTGTCGACGCTCCGCCCCAGGGGCTGTGCAGCGCCGTGGCGAAGGCGGTCAGATGCGGCTCCAGCCCCGGCGAAACTTGCAGGGCCGGTGTCTCGACCTCGGTGAAGCCGCGTTCGGCGAAGAATCCGCGGATGGCGGCGAGGATGCGCCCGCGCGCCTCCAGGAACGGCCGCCGCGCGGCGAGGGCTTCTTGTGTCCACCAGGGCATGGCGGGTTGTATAACGCGGAGACCGTCGCGCGGGAGATTTTGTATCGGGTCGATGCCGCGGTCGCCCTATCCCAATCTTCCCCCGTCCGGGGGGGGGAGGATTGGACTTAGGTCGGCGGGATCAGAAGGCAGCCGGCGTTGTCTTTTTTCCCGAGAAGCTGCTGACAGGCCTTGCGAGCCTCGGCTTCCGCGAGTCCGGTCAGCCGGGCGCGGTACAGCGTGCCCTTTTTGTTGCTGACCGGCAGGATGGCGATGCTGGTGCCGGCGATCACCAGGCCGAGTTTGTCGGTCACGGTTTCGGCCGCGCGCTGGGCCTGTTGAAACCGGGCAAAGGCGCCGACCTGGATGCTCCAGCCGGAATCGTCGCCGTCGTCGGCGGCCGGGGGCGGCGGAGTGGGGGCGGGAGAGCCGGGTTTGGCGGCCTTGGCGGTGGTCTTGTTGGGTGAGGCCGGTGCCTTGGCGGCGGCTGGTGGCCTAGCCGGCGCGGCGGCCTGGGCCACGGTGGTGGAGCCACCGGCCGCGTGGAAACCCTTGTCCAAAAGCTGCGCCATCAGGCGGTCGCGGGCGACCTGCGAGGTGCCGCCGAGGACGACGCCGACCAGCCTGCGGCCGTCGCGCATCGCCGACGCGGCGAGGTTGAAGCCCGAATCGCGGATATAGCCGGTCTTGATCCCGTCCATCCCGGAATAGCGGTTCAACAAGCGGTTATGCGTGGGAATAGTCGCGCCCTCGTAATTGAAGGCGGCGGTGGCGAACAAAGGATAAAACTTCGGGAAATCGCGGACCAACGCGTGGGCGAGAGTCGCCATGTCGCGGGCGGTCGTGGTCTGATCGGGGTCGGGCAGCCCGGAAGCGTTGCGGAAGGTCGTGCGGCTCATTCCGATTTCACGCGCCCGCGCGGTCATCATCGCGGCGAAACGCTCCTCGCTGCCGCCGAGCGATTCGCCAACGACGACCGCCACGTCATTGGCCGATTTGACAATCAAGGCGAGCACAGCGTCGCGGACGGTGAGGGTGTCCCCGACCTCGAGGCCAAGTTTGGTCGGTTCCTGGCTCGCGGCATGGGACGATACCGCCAAGCGCTGGTCCAGACGCAGGCGGCCGGCCTCCAGCGCCTCGAATGTGAGGTAAAGCGTCATCATCTTGGTCAACGACGCCGGGTAATGGCGCGCATCGGCATTGGCGGCGTGCAGGACGTTGCCGGTGTCGGCATCGATGACGACTGTGGCTTGCTGGGGCCTGGCGACGGGTTGGGCGGCATTGGCCGGCGTGGCCGCCCAAATGAGAGCGCCGGCGAGGGAGGCGACGACCCGCGTTGTCATGCCGGTAATGCCTATAGGTTGTTGCAAGGTGCATCGCCTCCTATATCTTGAGACGTGTTCGTTAACGATTTGCCCGACCCGCCGTCACAATCACCTGCCACAATTTCGCCCAGATTATGAATCAGCACCGAGCCTGTCCAGAAATAATTTTGAGATTCCATGCGGTTGGCAGGGAGCGGCGGATGCTGCGGGTGTTTCTTTCGCCCGCGCTCTTCATCATGGTCCTGCTGATTTCGGCTTGTTCGTATACCGGCGGCATCGACAATCCCGTTGCGCGTAAACTTACTTGGTTCAGCTATCTCGGGGGCGATGACATAAGGCGCCTCTGCACAAAGGGCGCCGATCGCTATCGCTTTGTCTACAACGCCGATTACGAAGAACAGGTCCGTGCCTACGACCTGCGGCCCAGCGCGACCGGCACCGGCGCGGTGCTTTGGGGCCAGATCATCGGCGCGCCGAATTTGGGGGGGGCGGCGGGTTTCGCGGCGAACGATCTGTTCGCGCCCTGGCGCGGCACCTCGACCCGCAAGGATTTGTCGGAAGCCGATTACCGCGCGCTTCTGAAGTCCGTGGACGACGGCGCCTTTGCCGAGCCGCCGCCGGCTGGGCTGCAACTGAATTCCTGGGGTTTCTACTGGGTGGCCAGCGCTTGCGTCGATGGGCGCTTTCTCTTCAACGCCGCCGCTCATCGGTCGCCGCGTTTTTCCGCGCTGCGCTTCCCGGAGGTATTGGCGCGCCACGATTTGAGCGGGATACCCTGGAATCCGCCGCGAGACGTCGCACCGGAAGTCGGTGGGCAGCCGGCCGGGCGCCAGGAGGATTTGAGCCGCCAGTACTTTCTGCTACGCGCCGGCCCCAGGGGGCTGAACGGGTAGTTGACGCTCTTTTGATCGACCGGGAGCGCCGGCCACTCATTAGCGCATCCGAAACCCTTTTCGGCTTACCCTCGAACCCATATCATTGAGGATGGCCACTAGCGCGATGCCCAACCAGATCCGCGCCCGCGCGATACTTCCGGTCCCGACGGACGACACATGAGCGACGACGACAAAAACAACGATGACGTCCCCAACACCGGGGTCGTGCTACGCACGCGCACCAAGACCAAAAAGCCGGCCATGTACAAGGTCTTGATGCTCAACGACGACTACACGCCGATGGAGTTTGTCGTCCACATTCTCGAACGGTTCTTCAACAAGGGTCGGGAAGAAGCGACCCAGATCATGCTGAACGTCCACCGGCGCGGGGTCGGGATTTGCGGCGTCTACACCTTCGAGGTCGCCGAGACCAAGGTAACGCAAGTCATGGATTTCGCCCGCCGCCATCAACATCCTTTGCGGTGTATCCTCGAGAAGGAATAGGATCGACGCATGTTGTCGCGCAATCTCGAACAAAGCCTTCATCGCGCCCTGGCCCTCGCCAACGAGCGCCGGCACGAATACGTCACGCTCGAACATCTCCTGATGGCTCTCACCGAGGACCAGGACGCGATCGCGGTTCTCAAGGCCTGCGGAGTCGATGTCGATCGGTTGCGGCGCGACGTCACGCGTTACCTCGACACCGAATTGGTGAGCCTGGTTTCGCCGCAGCCGGGCGAGGCCAAGCCGACCGCCGGCTTCCAGCGTGTGCTCCAACGCGCGGCCATCCATGTCCAATCCTCGGGCCGCGAGGAGGTGACCGGCGCCAATGTCCTGGTCGCGCTGTTCTCCGAACGCGAATCCCACGCCGTGTATTTCCTGCAGGAACAGGACGTGTCGCGGCTCGACGCCGTGAATTTCATCTCGTACGGCATCGCCAAGGTCGCTGGCCGGGGCGAAGGGCGGCGCGTGCGCGGCGCCGAGGAAGAAACCGCCGCGGGCGAAAAACCGGGGGCTAAACGCGGCCAGGACGCGCTCGCCGCTTATTGCGTCAATCTTAACAAGAAGGCGATCGGCGGCCGCATCGATCCCTTGATCGGGCGCGAGGCCGAGGTCGAGCGCACGATCCAAATCCTGTGCCGGCGATTCAAGAACAATCCGCTTTATGTCGGCGACGCCGGGGTCGGCAAGACCGCCATCGCCGAAGGGCTGGCCCGCAAAATCGTCAAGGCCGAGGTACCCGAAGTCCTCCGCAACGCCACGATCTTCGCCCTCGACATGGGCTCCCTGCTGGCCGGCACGCGTTATCGCGGCGATTTCGAGGAGCGGTTGAAGGCTGTGCTCAACGAATTGGAGGCGCATGAAGGCGCCATCCTGTTCATCGACGAGATACACACCGTGATCGGCGCCGGCGCCACCAGCGGCGGCTCGATGGACGCGTCCAATCTGTTGAAGCCGGCGCTGGCCAGCGGCACGCTCCGCTGCATCGGATCGACGACCTATAAGGAATACCGGATCTATTTCGAAAAGGACCGCGCGCTCGTCCGCCGCTTCCAAAAGATCGACGTGAACGAGCCGAGCATCGAGGATTCGGTGAAAATCCTGCGCGGCATCAAGCCCTATTACGAGGCCCATCACAAGGTGCGCTACACCGCCGAGGCGATTCGCTCCGCCGTCGAGCTGGCGTCGCGATACATCAACGACCGCAAGCTGCCCGATAAGGCCATCGACGTGATCGACGAGGTCGGCGCGGCCCAGATGCTGCTGCCGCCCAGCCGGCGCAAACGAACGATCACGGTTAAGGATGTCGAAGCCGTGGTCGCCAAGATGGCCCGCATCCCGCCGAAAAGCGTCTCACGCGACGACCGCGCCGTGCTCCAGAACCTGGATCGCGACCTTAAGACCATGGTGTTCGGCCAGGACAAGGCGATCGAGGCGCTCGCCGCCTCGATCAAACTCGCCCGCGCCGGTTTGCGCGAGCCGGAAAAGCCCATCGGCGCGTATCTGTTCTCCGGCCCCACCGGCGTCGGCAAGACCGAAGTCGCGCGCCAGCTTGCCCGCAGCATGGGCATCGAGCTGATCCGCTTCGACATGTCCGAATACATGGAGCGGCACAGCGTGTCGCGGCTGATCGGCGCTCCGCCCGGTTACGTCGGCTTCGATCAGGGCGGGCTGCTCACCGACGGCGTTGACCAGCATCCGCATTGCGTGCTGCTGCTCGACGAAATCGAAAAGGCCCATCCCGACCTGTTCAACATCCTTTTGCAGGTCATGGACCACGGCAAGCTGACCGACCATAACGGCAAGGGCGTCGATTTCCGCAACGTCATCCTGATCATGACCACCAATGCCGGCGCCTCCGACATGGCCAAGGCCGCCATCGGTTTCGAACGCGAGGAACGCGTGGGCGAGGATTTGGAGGCCATCACCCGCATGTTCACGCCGGAATTCCGCAACCGGCTGGACGCCATCATTGCCTTCGCCAGCTTGCCGCCGGAAGTCATCTCGCGCGTCGTGGACAAATTCGTCATGCAGCTCGAAGCGCAGCTGACCGATCGCGGCGTCACCGTCGAATTGACCGACGCCGCCCGCAAATGGCTGGCGGAAAAAGGTTACGACCGCCTGTTCGGCGCCCGCCCGCTCGCCCGCGTCATCCAGGAACACATCAAGAAGCCGTTGGCCGACGAATTGCTGTTCGGAAAGCTGGCGAAGGGCGGTGTGGTTCGCATCGAAATGCGCGACGGCAAGCTGGTGCTCGACTATCCCGTGCCGGCCCTGCCGCCACCCCCGCCGATGCTGCCGGCCTTGGCGGAGTAGGGGCGGGGAATGGTGATAACGGAGATTGGGCTAGACTAAGTTCAATCCCTCTCTCTGATGAGTGAAGTTGATTGATTCATACCCAGCATGTTGAGCGGCTAAACATAGACCAAGGTCGTCAGACAGAATAGCAATGTTCTGATTTCCAACTTCCAGAAGAGAACAGTCTGACAAGCCAATACGAAGAAATTCTTTCCGAGATGATGCGTCAGTGTTCTGAACATAAATTTCTGTTATATTTTCAGTCCACTTACGAAAGGCCATGGCAATGTGAGTTTTTTCCGGGTCCTTAATTTGGCTGGACAGATTGGACGCTTCAGATAGTACATTTGGCGTCACGATTACACCGGCGGAAACCGAAATCAGATTCCGCAATAGCGTAAAGTCCTCCATGCCATATTTGCGCAGTCTTTTGTGCGCTCTGACATAGTCTGGGTTGGCAAGCCCAACCACGAGCAGAATCAAGAGATTGGCGTCCAATGCGATGGTTTTGGGCATTCACGCATCTTCTCGCCGACGTTTCATGGAAACGACTCGTCCATCGGAGTCTCGCACGGCCACCACCCTATAAGCCCTCCTTGCGACCGATTCGCCGCTTATTGCAGTAAAAGCATCTTTGACACTGTTCTACGGCCGCGAAAAACCAAGAGTAATGACCCATTCGCCACGTTCAGGGTCAAATTCTACCTCTTCCAAGCCCACGTTTGTTGGGATTTCCTCCCTCAGAACGTCATTGAGCCAATTCTTGGCTACTCGAACCGCATCTTTTACTTCCAAGATCTTTCTCCATTCGCTGAGGGCTGCGCCCCAAACAAACCAACTACCCGCCCGCGCCCTCGGCTCCGGGAGCGTCGTCGCGGCGATAGGGGGATTGCGCGGATAGCTCCGCGATCTGAGCGGCGATCGCCGCGCGTTCCTTGTTCAGGAAATCGGCGAGCGCGTCGTGGAAACGGCTGTCGCGGAACCAATGCACGCTATAAGTCGGAGTCGGCAGGTAGCCGCGTTGAATCTTGTGTTCGCCCTGGGCCCCGGCCTCGACGCGCTTCAGACCGTGGGCGATCGCGAAATCGATGGCGCGGTAATAACACGCCTCGAAGTGCAGGAATTTGTAATCGCCGAGGCTGCCCCAGTTGCGCCCGTACAGCGTCTCGGTCCCGAGCAGATTGAGTGCGCCGGCGACAAACCGGTCCCGATTCTTGGCCATCACCAGCACGACCTTCTCCGGCATTGTCGTGCCGAGAAGCTGAAAGAATTCGCTGGTCAGATAGGGATGTCCCCATTTGCCCTCGGACGTCTTCAGATAGAAACGGTGAAAGGCCTCCCAATGGCGGGGTTCGAGCTGCTCGCCGGTGAGGGTCTGAATCTCGATGTCCTGAACCTCGACCTCGCGCCGCTCCTTCCGCACTGACTTACGTTTGCGCGATGCCAGCGACGCCAGGAAATCCTCGAAGTCGACGTACCCCTGGTTGTGCCAGTGGAATTGATAGCCGGTTCGCAACAGCCAGCCGGAGGCGGCCAGGCGCCGGGCCTGGGCCTCGGCCGCGAAGGTGACGTGCAGCGACGACACACCAAGCCGGCTGGCGACCGAGATCATGGTTTCGAGCAGCGCATCCTCGATGGCGGCGGCGCGTGGTCCCTGCTGCACCAGCAATCGCGGCCCGGTGACCGGGGTGAAGGGCACGGCGATTTGAAGCTTGGGGTAATAACTCCCGCCGGCGCGTTCATAAGCCGCGGCCCAGCTGTGGTCGAAGACGTATTCGCCATAGGAATGGCTCTTCAGATACATTGGGACGGCGCCCACCAGCCGACCTTCGGAATCCTCGGCGACCAAATGCTGGGGTAGCCAGCCGGTTTCGGCCGTCGCGGAGCCGCTGGCTTCCAGCGCGTGCAGGAAAGCGTGATTGGCGAAGGGCGAGTCCGAATCGACCAATGAATCCCAGGCCGCCGCCGGAACGTCAGCGATTTTGTCGACGACTTTGACGGTCAGCGGTTTGCGTCCGTCCGGCACGGTTTAGGCCCCTCGATTCCGAGGCCGGGGTCGCTTAAATGTCACGTCGACGACGTTGCTCGCGATCGGACCATCGGAAGCCGACAAGCTTAGGCCGTTGCGCGCAAAAGCGGGCGGGGAATTATCGCGGTCGCGGAATATCCGTCGCCGCAACCGCCCGGCACTCCCGATCCGGTTTCTTCAGGCCCGCTGCGCGCGTTCGTGTCCTAACGCAACTCGAAGAGCGCCTCGACCTCCACCGCCACACCCCAGGGCAGCGTGTTGACGCCCACGGCGGTGCGGGCATGTTTACCGTCGTCGCCGAAGACCTCGACGAGCAGGTCGGAGGCGCCATTCATCACCTTGGGCTGATCGACGAAATCCGCCATGGAATTGACGAAGCCGCCGATCCGCACGCAGCGCTTGACCTTGTCGAGATTGCCGCCACAGGCTGCCTTCAACTGGGCGACGACATTCAGCGCGCATACCCGCGCTGCCCGCTGCCCGTCTTCGATGGTGTATTCCCGGCCAAGCTTACCGAGAAACTGGGGAACGCCGTTCTCCAGCGTGATCTGCCCGGAGATGAAAACCAGCTTCCCGGTTCTGACGAAGGGAATGTAGTTGGCAACCGGCGGCGCGACGGCGGGCAAGACGATGCCGATTTCGTGCATGCGCTTTTCGATCTGTGATCCCGACCGCGTGCTCGCGGGGCGAGCCGAAGCGCTTTTGCCGGCGGCCTTCGCCGGCGCCGCCTTTTTTACCGCGACGCTGGCGGAACGTTTGGGCGCCGCTTTCGGAGCCGGCTTCTTCTTGGCAACTCGCGCAGTCTTGGCCGCCATCGTGTTCCCCTTTGTTGGACGCGGTGCCGTCGATCAGCTGCACCCGTTGGTGGAGCCGCAGGTGACGCATTTGAGGCAGGTACCGTTGCGAACCAGCGTGAAATTGCCGCATTCGCCGCAGGCATCGCCCTCATAACCCCGGAATTTTGCCTCGCGGATGCGGGTCATACGCTCGCTCACATCGTCGCGCACCGCGATGGCGATCTCGGCGGTCCCGGTCGTCGTGGCGGTCGCGGTTCCGCCGCCGACCGCCGCGAGTGTCTGGGTCGCCACGCCGCGGCCATGGAAGACATAGAGATTGCCGCGCACGAAGCCGTTGCTGGCGGCGCGGGCGACGCTCGAGAAATCGGGCGTGGTCTGCCGTTCGAGCGAGCTTTCGCCTTCGCCACGGCCGATGCTGTCGTGGCGGGTTTCGGCCGGATCGGCGTGGGAGAGGTCGTTGCGGCCAAGATAGGAGACGGCAAGTTCGCGGAAGATGTAGTCCAGCACGGACGTCGCCATTTTGATGGCGTCGTTGCCCTCGACGATGCCGGACGGCTCGAAGCGGGTGAAGGTGAAGGCCTCGACGAATTCCTCCAGCGGCACGCCGTATTGCAGGCCGATCGAGATGGCGATGGCGTAGTTGTTCATCAAGCTGCGGAAGGCGGCGCCTTCCTTGTGCATGTCGATGAAGATTTCGCCGAGTTTGCCGTCGTCGTATTCGCCCGTTCGGAGATAGACCTTGTGGCCGCCAACGATGGCCTTTTGGGTGTAACCCTTGCGGCGCTGCGGCAGCCTTGCCCGCTCGAGCTTGTTGACCACGCGATCGATCACACGTTCGACGATACGCTCGGCCAGGATTTCGGCGCGAGCCGCCTGCGGCTGCGCCGTCAGAGTCTCGACCAGGGTCTCGGCGTCTTCGTCATCGGCGATCACGGTCGACAGCGGCTGCGACAGCTTCGAGCCGTCGCGGTACAGCGCGGTCGACTTCAGCCCCAGCCGCCAGGACAGGAGATAGGCGTCCTTGCAGGCCGCGACGGTGGCGGCGTTGGGCATGTTGATCGTCTTGGAGATGGCGCCCGAGATGAAGGGCTGTGCCGCCGCCATCATCCGAATGTGGCTCTCGACCGACAAGGACCGGGTTCCGGTGCGACCGCACGGCGTCGCGCAATCGAAGACCGGAAGATGTTCGGCCTTGAGGTGCGGAGCGCCCTCGACCGTCATCGCCCCGCAGCAATAGATATTGGCGGCGTCGATGTCGCGCTTGGAGAAGCCCAGCGCGGCCAACATGTCGACGCCGACTTCATCCAATCTTTCGATGGAGAGGCCGAGGGCGGTGGTGCAGAATTCCTCGCCCAGCGTCCATTTGTTGAAGACGTATTTGATGTCGAACGCGCTGCCCAGCGCGGCCTCTACGGCGGCCAGCGCGGCATCGTTGAAGCCTTTTGCCCGCAGCCGCTCGTGGTCGATGCCGGAGGCGTTCTTAAGCGTACCGTGGCCGATGGCATAGGCGACGATCTCGGCGATCTCTGCCTCGTCATAGCCGAGGGTACGCAGCGCCTCCGGCACCGTTCGGTTGATGATCTTGAAATAGCCGCCGCCAGCGAGCTTCTTGGATTTGACCAGGGCGAAATCCGGCTCGATGCCCGTCGTGTCGCAGTCCATCACCAGGCCGATCGTGCCGGTCGGCGCGACGACGGTCGTCTGGGCATTGCGATAGCCATGCGCCTCGCCCTGGGCGAGCGCCCGGTCCCAAGCCCGGCGCGCGGCCGTCGCCAGGGCCGGTTCTGGGCACGCCGCCGCGTTGAGCGGGACCGGGGCGATCGAAAGGCCCTCATACCCGTCCGTCGCGCCGTGGGCGGCGCGGCGGTGATTGCGGATGACACGCAGCATCGCCTCGCCATCGTGTTCGAAGCCCGGAAAGGGTCCAAGCTCCTCGGCCATCTCGGCCGATGTGGCATAAGCGACGCCGGTCATGGTCGAGGTGATGGCGGCGCACAGGGCGCGGCCAGCATCGCTGTCATAGGGCAGGCCCGCGGCCATGAGCAGCGCGCCAATATTGGCGTAGCCAAGGCCGAGCGTGCGGTAGCGATAGGACAGCTCGGCGATGCGCCGCGCCGGGAATTGCGCCATCAGCACCGAAATCTCGAGAACGACGGTCCACAGGCGCACGGCGTGTTCAAAGCCCTCGACGTCGAAACTTCCATCCGCCCTGCGGAAGGTCATCAGATTGAGCGAGGCGAGGTTGCACGCGGTGTCGTCCAGGAACATGTATTCCGAGCACGGGTTGGACGCATTGATGCGACCGCCCCCTGGGCAGGTGTGCCATTCATTGATCGTGGTATCGAATTGGACGCCGGGGTCGGCACAGGCCCAGGCGGCGAACCCGATCTTTTCCCACAGGTCGCGTGCCGGCAGCGTCGCGTGGACGCGGCCATCGGTCCGCCGGATCAGATTCCACGGCCGGTCGGAAAGAACCGCATCAATGAAATCGTTGTTCAGGCGCACGGAATTGTTGGAGTTTTGTCCGGAGACGGTGAAATAGCCGTCGCTGTCCCAATCGGTGTCGTAGACCGGCACGTCGATGGCGGTGTAGCCCTGACGCGCGAATTGGATGGCGCGGCGAATGGAATTCTCCGGGATCATCGCCTTGCGGGAGGCGGCCAAGACCGGCTTGACCCGTGGGTGATTGAGCATCCCGGCGTCGCTGCCTTCGCCCATCACGTCCACCGGAACCCCGGCGCAGGCCTTGACGATCGCGTTCAGATGTTTGTGGGCCAGCTTCGATCCGGCGACCAGCGCGGCGACTTTCTGCTCCTCGACGACCTTCCAGTCGATGAAGGTCTCGATGTCGGGGTGGTCGATGTCGACGGTGACCATCTTGGCCGCCCGCCGAGTCGTGCCGCCGGATTTGATGGCGCCCGCGGCACGGTCGCCGATCTTAAGAAAGCTCATCAGGCCGGACGAGCGCCCGCCGCCGGAGAGCGACTCGCCTTCGCCCCGCAGCCGCGAGAAATTGCTGCCCGTTCCGGATCCGTATTTGAACAAACGGGCCTCGCGCACCCACAAATCCATGATGCCGCCTTCATTCACCAGATCGTCGGCGACGCTTTGAATGAAACAGGCATGGGGCTGCGGGTGTTCATAGGCCGATTCCGAAGCCACGACTTCGCCCTTGAGCGGATCGACGTAATAATGACCCTGGGCTGGGCCGTCGATGCCATAGGCCCAGTGCAGCCCGGTGTTGAACCATTGCGGCGAATTCGGTGCCGCCATCTGCCGGCACAACATGAATCGCAATTCGTCGAAGAAGGCGAGGGCGTCGGTTTCGCCGTCGAAATAGCCGCCTTTCCAGCCCCAATAGGTCCAGGTCCCGGCCAGGCGGTCGAAGACCTCGCGGGCGCTGGTCTCGCCCCGGCTGCGCTGGTCGGCGGGAAGTTTCTCAAGGGAGCGTTCGTCGGGCACCCGGCGCCATAGCCAAGACGGAACGCTGGTTTCTTCGACCGATTTCAGCGCCGCGGGCACGCCCCGTTTACGAAAATATTTCTGGGCCAGGACATCGCTGGCGACCTGGGACCAATCCGACGGTACATCGATGCCTTCCTGGCGGAAGACGACCGACCCATCGGGATTGCGGATTTCGCTGGCAATCCGATGAAAATCAATCCCGGCATAGGCGTCGGTGCCCGCGCGCGTGAAGCGTCGCTTGATACGCATGAAATCCCCCAAAGCCCCCGGCTGTGCTGCTGTGTCTGTTGTGCCATCGCGCCGAAGGCGCCCTAGATATTGTGGCAACGCCAACGGAACACGCAATCTGTAGCACAAGTAGGTAGGGCTGGCAAGTAAAAATCGGATGGGAGTGAATTCGTGAAGGCCGGTAGGAATAAAAAAGCCCACGATGTCTTGGCGCGCCAGGGAACGCCATTCGTTTTATTTGCGGAGCCGAAATTTTATTACTGCGCGCTCTTTAAGAGCGGTCAACAACAATAATGTAATACTTGAACAATGCGAGCTTACAAACCGCACGAGACGATTACGAGCCGGGGATTGTAGTGGGGGGCCGCAGGCAATTTCAACCATATTTTGTTGATGTGATTGGTTGTGCCCACTATATGTAGACAAAGTCATGACAATCCAATGACATGGCCCAAGGGCTTGGCGATCAGGCTGAAATCTGACCGGGTTCGAGAATAATTTTTCGTGTAATAACAGTGCTGTATTCCAATATCCTCGATTATGTTGGCAACAAAGGCATGGTTGCTCCTTGGGCGAAGGAAGCCTGGACATGCGTTGGGCTGGATGGAAGTGCCGGCCGGTGTATAGTCCGCTCAAGCGGCCCTTCTTGAGGGGGATTTCGGAAGATCATGACGATTGGTACGCGGCTTCTTACCTGGTTCGAGGGCGAACTTGTCGGCTCGGACAGCCTCGGCAATATCTATTATCGCTCGCGGCGGAGCCGTCGCAACGGGCGGGAAAAACGCTGGGTCATCTACAAGGGCCAGGCCGAAGCCTCGATGGTGCCGCCGGAGTGGAATGGCTGGCTTCGCCACACATTCGCCGAACCGCCCCTTGGCGATCGCCTGGTTCATGCCTGGCAGAAGCCGCATCAGCCGAACCTGACCGGCACGCCGCAGGCCTATCGACCGCCCGGTCACCTGTTGGCGGGTGGCCAGCGGCAGAAGGCGACCGGCGACTACGAACCCTGGCGGCCGGTTTGAAATCTCGCCGTTCGCGTCGTTGGTTGAAGCCGGCTTATTTCAATACATGATACTCATTGGCCAGTTCCCGACCGCCCGGCGCCGTGTTGGCGCGGCCGGTGCGGCAGCGGAGTGATCGAATGGAAAAAAATCTCGTCGAAACCCTGCTCGGCGCCGTGGTCCTGGTTGTGGCTGGGCTGTTTTTGTCCTTCGCCTACACCAGCACGAGCTTAACCGCGAGCGGCGGCTATGATGTCCTCGCCCGGTTCGAGCGCATCGACGGCATCAATGTCGGGAGCGACGTGAAACTCAGCGGCATCAAGGTCGGCACCGTCGTCGAGCAAAAGCTGGATCACGACACCTTCATGGCCGTCATCCGCATGAACATCGATCCCGCCGTTAAGCTGCCCACGGACACTGTCGCCCAGATCACTTCCGAAGGGTTGTTGGGCGGCCAGTATCTGGCGCTGGTTCCGGGTGGCGACGATCGCAACATCGGGCCCGGGGGCGAGATCAAATACACGCAAGCGCCGATCAATCTGATGTCGCTGCTCGGCAAGTTTATCTTCAGCGCCGCTGAGAACTCTGGCACCAAGCCAAGCGAGGGCGCCAAGCCGGGGGGCAAGGGGCCGGCCAATTAACGCCGCCGCACCCGCCAGTGGACAGGACTGGGATCCGGAACGATACGCCCGCAATGCCCGCTTCGTCAGCACACTCGGCGAGGACCTGCTTGCGCTTCTCGATCCGCGGCCGGGCGAACGCATCCTCGATCTCGGCTGCGGGGATGGCGCGCTGACGGCCAAAATCGCGACCGCCGGCGCCGATGTCCTTGGCATCGACGCCAGTGCCGCCCAGATCGCCGCGGCCCGGCGCCTGGGCGTGAAGGCACGGACCGCGGACGCGCAAGCCTTGTCCTTCGATCCCGAATTCGACGCGGTGTTCTCGAACGCGGCCCTGCATTGGATGAAACAGCCCGACGCGGTTATTGCCGGTATTCGACGGGCGTTGCGGCCGGGCGGCCGCTTCGTCGCCGAGATGGGCGGGCATGGCAATGTCGGGGCGGTCAGAACGGCGCTGGGCACCGCGCTCGCGCGCCGCGGCATCGACGCGGGGCTGCACGATCCTTGGTATTTCCCCACCGTCGAGGATTATCGAACCCGCCTCCAGAGAGGTGGGTTCCTGGTCGAGACGATGTCGCATTTCGCGCGGCCGACGGTGCTTCCCGGCACGATGGTCGACTGGTTGGAAACCTTCGCCGGGGCTTTTCTCGCGGCGGTTGGTCCCAGCGAAAGGCGGGCGGTCCTCGCCGAAACCGCGGCCGAACTGGAACCCCACCAGAAGAACGCCGACGGGGCATGGTGGGTCGATTATGTGCGGTTGCGCTTTCGCGCGGTCAAACCGGCCGGTGGTTCGTGATGCGCCTCGCCGCGGTTCTGGCCCTTCTCACCGCAATCCCGGCAATGGCGCAAACGCCGGCGCCGCGTGACATCGCCGTGTTGCGCGGACTGGACAAGATCACCGGCGCGATCTCGACCTTCGAGGCTCCGCTCGAACGTTCGGTGCGTTTCGGCACCATCGAAATCGTGGTCCGGGCTTGCCGGAAGCGCCCTCCGGAAGAGCCGCCGGAAAGCGCGGCTTTCGTCGAAATCCGTGACGTCCGGCCCAGCGTGCAATCGCGCACGCTGTTCGCGGGCTGGATGTTCGCGTCAAGTCCGGCCTTGTCGGCGCTGGAACATGCCGTTTACGACGTGTGGGTCATCGACTGCAAGATCGCCACGCCGGCCCTGCCCAACCGGGGATAGAAACGCGCCTTTACCTTCAACGCCGCAGCCAGCCTCTCTCGATATTCCGCGCGCTGAATCTCAAAGGCGCCGAAGCCGCGCAGATGATCTGTCACGAATTGGGTATCGAGTAGCGTGTAACGGCCGACCCGCAAGCGGGCGACCAGATGGACGAGCGCGACTTTGCTGGCGTCGCGCACGCGACTGAACATGCTCTCGCCGAAAAACGCCCCGCCAAGTGAAACGCCGTAGAGCCCGCCGACCAGGCGATCGTTCTGCCAGCACTCGACGCTGTGGGCGTGGCCGTCGCGGCTGAGCGCGACGTAGAGTTCCCGGATGCGGCCGCTGATCCAGGTCGCTCCCCGGCGCGGCGTGGCCTCGGCGCAGCCATCGATCACGCCTTCAAAATCGGTATCGCAGCGGATATCGAATACGTTCTGGCGGACGGTGCGGTCTAATCGTCGAGGCGCGTGAAATCCCTCCAGCGGGATGACGCCGCGTTGTTCGGGATCGACCCAAAAAATCTCGCGGTCGTTGGCGCTCTCGGCCATCGGGAAGAGGCCCATGGCGTAGGCGCGCAAGACCAATTCGGGCGTGACGTCGATGGTCGTCATCGCGGGCGATCAGGGTTTGAGGCCGACGAAGCGCTCCAGCCAGTGAATATCGTAGTTGCCGTTGATGAAATCCGGGGCGCCGGTCAATTTGCGATGCAAGGGGATCGTCGTTTCGATGCCGCCGATGACATATTCCTCGAGCGCGCGCCGCAGCCGCATCAGACATTCGTTGCGTGTGGCGCCGTGAACGATGAGCTTGCTCACCAGGCTGTCGTAATAATGCGGCACCCTATAGCCGGAATACAGAGCCGAATCGACGCGAACACCGATGCCGCCCGGCGGGTGGTAATCGGTGATCAGACCGGGCGCCGGCCGGAAGGTTTCCGGGTTCTCGGCGTTGATGCGGCATTCGATTGCGCAGCCATTGACGACGATGTTCTCTTGGCGCAGCAGCAGCGGCGCGCCGGCGGCGATGCGGATCTGCTCACGCACGATGTCGAGGCCGTAGGTCATCTCGGTGACGGGATGTTCGACCTGAAGCCGCGTGTTCATCTCGATGAAGTAGAACTCGCCGTCCTGAAACAGGAACTCGACGGTTCCGGCGTTTACATAGCCGAGCTTGCGGAGGGCCGTGCAAACCGTCTCGCCCATGGTCTTTCGCTGTTCGGCGTTTAGGGCCGGCGACGGCGACTCTTCCAGGACTTTTTGGTGGGAACGCTGTAGCGAGCAGTCGCGTTCGCCGAGATGCACGACATTGCCGTGGTTGTCGCCCAGAACCTGAAATTCGATATGCCGCGGATGGCCGAGATATTTTTCGACATAAACCTGGTCCGATCCGAAATTGGCTTTGGCCTCGGCGCGGGCGAGATGGAAGGCCTCGGGCAGAGCGGCTTTGGTTGCGGCCACGCGCATGCCTTTTCCGCCGCCGCCCGCCGCCGCCTTGATCAGCACCGGATAGCCGCAGCTATCGGCGACCGCGGAGGCGGCGGCCACGTCGCCGATCGGACCGTCGGAGCCGGGCACAACCGGGATACCCAGTTCCTTGGCCATCTTCTTGGCCACGATCTTGTCGCCCATCAGGCGCAGATGTTCCGGCGTCGGCCCGATGAAGGTGAAGCCGTGTTCAACGACCATGGCCGCGAAATCGGCGTTTTCGGACAGGAAGCCGTAGCCGGGATGGATGGCATCGGCGTTGGTGATCGTCGCAGCCGACAGAATCGCCGGCACGTTCAGATAACTGCCGCTCGCCGGGGGCGGACCGATACAAACTGATTCATCAGCCAGCCGAACATGCATGGCGTCGGAATCGGCGGTGGAATGAACCGCGACGGTCTGGATGCCCAATTCGCGGCACGCGCGGTGGATGCGGAGCGCGATTTCCCCGCGATTGGCAATCAGAACCTTTTCGAACATCGTGGTGCTGTCGCGGTGCCTATTCGACGATCAGCAGCGGTTCGCCGTATTCCACCGGGGCGCCGTTGCCGACCAGGATGCGCGACACGGTTCCCGCTCGCGTCGCACGAATTGGGTTCATGACCTTCATCGCCTCGATGATCAACAAGGTCTGATCGACCTTGACTTTGTCGCCCACCGAAATGAAGGGCGGGGCTCCCGGTTCGGACGAGAAATAGACCGTACCGACCATCGGAGAAACGACGGTCCCGGTATGCGCGGCAACATCCGCCACGGGGACGTCGATGGGAACGCTCACGGGAAAGGCCGAAGGGGCCGGAGGCGCCACAAATCGCGCCAAACGAAGGCGGCGGGTGCCTTCGGCGAATTCGATCTCGGCGAGTTCGGTTTCGCGCAGGAGTTCGGCGAGGCGACGTATGAGGTCGGGATCGATGTCGAAATTCTTCACGGCTGCCTGTCGTCGGTTGAGAGGATTCTGGCCATGGCGTCCAGCGCTAGCAGATAGCCCTGTCCGCCGAAACCGCAAATGACGCCCCTGGCCGCTTCGCTGATCATCGAGTGCCGGCGAAATCTCTCGCGCCGGAAAATGTTGGACAGATGCACTTCCACGACCGGGAGTTCCGCCGTCAAGACAGCGTCAAGGATGGCGATGGAGGTATGGGTGTAGGCCCCGGCGTTGATAATGAGTCCGTCGGCGGTGCCGCGCGCCTCCTGAATCCAGGTCACGATCTCGCCTTCGCCGTTGCTTTGTCGGAAATCGACGTCCAGCGAAAGCGCTGCCGCGCGCTCGCGGCATGCGGCCTCGATGTCGCCAAGCGTCTCCCAGCCATACAGCTCCGGTTGACGGACACCGAGCATGTTTAGGTTGGGACCGTTCAGGATAAGAATGGCAGCACGCGTCGGCACGATGCCCCTCGTGGCGGGGTGAAAATTGCTCGCGGCTCGGATGAAGAGCGGGCAACGGCGGTTATATCACGGTCCCATAAAAATTGCGGGCGCCGAAATTTTTCTTGGCAACCGGAAAAATCATTCTATATATCGCGTTAGACGCATCCGCACGTGCCCCCGGCCCCTGTGGTTAAGCAACGACGTTAGGCGTCCTTCCCTTGCCGGCCCGTCGATGAGACGGCCGCTTCGCAGGAGGTAGGCATGCTAGTTGTTTTCGCGGGCGCGGTTGGCGCCACGCCGTTTCAGATTGCTTCGCTTCTCCAATCCGGTTCCGGGCGATGGCTCTGACCACTCTTAGGTCGAGCCCGAACGCCGCGCGCCACCCTTCATTGGAAACATCGAAGCCATGACCCCGAAGATTTCCCGATTTCTCAGCGAAAAGCGCCCGCCGTCTCCTTGCCTTGTCGTCGATTTGGACGTGATCGCCGAGAACTACCGCCAGCTCCGCAAGGCGCTGCCGCTGGTCCACATTTACTATGCGGTGAAGGCCAATCCGGCGCCGGAGATCCTGACCGTGCTGCGCGGCCTCGACTCCAATTTCGACTCGGCCTCTATCTACGAAATCGAGGAGTGCTTGAAGCTCGGCATTGCGCCGTCGCGGATATCGTTTGGCTCCACGATCAAGAAGCGTGACCACATCGCCCACGCCTTTGGCCATGGAATCGATCTGTTCGCCTTCGACTGCATCGGTGAACTTGAGAAACTGGCGATCGCGGCACCGGGCGCCCGAGTTTTCTGCCGCATCCTGATGAGCGGCGAGGGCGCCGATTGGCCGCTGTCACGCAAATTCGGCTGCGAAATCGATATGGCCCGCGACCTCATCCTCAAGGCGCGCGACCTAGGACTCGATCCCCATGGCGTGTCATTTCATGTCGGCTCGCAACAGCGCGACCTGAGCCAATGGGACATCGCGCTCGGCAAGACCAAAATGCTGTTCACCGCGCTCAACGACGCCGGGATCGAGCTGCGCATGATCAATCTCGGCGGCGGATTTCCGGCGCATTACCGCTCGGCCATCCCCGCGATCGACGCTTACGCCGATGCCATCATGGCGGCGATGACCAAACATTTCGGCAATGACCTGCCGACCATGCTCGTCGAGCCTGGCCGCGGCATCGCCGGCGATGCCGGAACGATCGAGGCCGAGGTTGTGTTGATCTCGAAGAAGGGTTATGGCGACGACCGCCGTTGGGTCTATCTCGACATCGGCAAATTCGGCGGCCTGCCCGAAACCATGGGCGAGGCGATCCAGTATCGAATCAAGACGCCGCGCGATGGCGGGCCGACCGGCCCGGTGATCCTCGCCGGGCCGACCTGCGACGAGGTCGATGTGCTGTACGAGAAGTCCGATTACCGCCTCCCGCTTGACCTGCAGATCGGCGACCGCGTGCAGATCTTCGCGACCGGCGCTTACACGACGACCTATTCGTCCGTCGGGTTCAACGGGTTTCCACCGCTGCCGGCCTATTACATCTGACGGTCGGCGGGCGCCGGGCATCAGGCCGCGCCGCCCGACTTTCAGTGCCCCGCGCCATTGGCTACACTTGTAACCGAGGCCGCATCATCAGGCCGCGGCCCTAACTACTTCCACGCGATGTCCGCGGGTTTCACGCCCGGCAGCATCCAGATCACCTCGAGCACCGAGGGACAATCGCCATCGCGCATGACATTGACGTGTTTGACGATCGAAATGCCGGATTTCGTGCGCTTGAGCACCGAGACTCCGGGCTGCGGGTCGCCGGCCTCGCCTTCAAACCCCATATCTTTGATGAAGCTCGTTCCCTTCGCCGAAACGAAACGGGAGGACCAACCGCGCTTCTTGGCGTAGATCGCCTGCGCCTTGGGCTCGTCCGGTCCGACGATGCAGAACGATGCTGCCTTCTCCAGGGATTTCCTCATCCCGTTGAACTCATCCCCCCCAAAGCGTACAGTTGGGGCAGGACGTTCCCATGTTGTGGAGGACGACCAGCAGGTCGCTCTCGCCGAAAAGACCGGAGAGCGGAACCGGCCCCGCAGGTTCACGAAACGTGTAGTCACCGACAATCGTTGAAGTCTTTTTCGGCATTGTAGCCCTCCGTATTTAACCGTGTGGTTAAATATGAATGGTCGCGCTCAGGAGGTCAACTTCCTTATCATCGCGGGGTCGCCGCGGCCTTCGGCCATTATTTCTTGGCAGCGCGCACTTCGGTAATCAGCGCCTTCAGATCGCTCATCTCGATGCCGCCGACGATCACCTTTTCGCCGATGATGAAGGCCGGCGTGCCATTCACGCGAAGATCGGTCGCTAGTTTGATATTACGCTCGAAAAGTGAACCGATCGCCGGTGCCGTCATGTCCCGCTTGAGCGCAACAACGTCCAGGCCGACTTCCTTGGCGGCGCCGAACACGGAATCTTCGTTCAACTGCCGAAGACCGAGCAGCGCCTTGTGGAGGGGCAGGTATTTGTCCTTGTCTTGCCTAAGGGCAGCAACGGCAACCTGGGCCGCAACCCCGGATTCCTGGCTCAACACCGGGAATTCCTTGTACACGACGCGCAGATCCTTGTCCTCTTCGAGCAATTTGGCGATGCCGGGCGCCATTGCCTTGCAATAGGGGCAGCGATAGTCGAAGAACTCGACGAGCGTGACCGAACCCTTTGGGTTCCCGGCGGCGAATGACTCGGTATCGTTGAAGATTTCGTCCTTGCGGGCGGCGAGGATCTGCTTGAGTTCTTCTGCCTCGTTGGCCTTGCCTTTGGCTTCCATGCCCTGGATCGCTTCGATCAACAGCTCGGGATTTTTCATGAGGTAGTCGCGAACGACCTGTTCGATTGCTTTGATTTGGCCGGGGCTCAGAGGTGCGGCGTCCTGGGCCCGGACAGGGTTGCCCATGCCAAGCCCGGCGAGACACATACCGAACAAAGCCGCGCGCAGACCGAATTTCATCATCGAATAGTCTCCTTCGGCACTCAGGCCAATTTCCCAGGCATCATGCGGGAACGTCGTCCGGCCGGACAAGACGGTTGAGCAAACGCGGGTGGGCGTCTCACGCAAAGGTGAAGCGGCCGGCATTGCCGATCGCGCTATTTCGACAAAATCAGCTCCGCAATGTGAGCGATGTCGCCCGCACGGTCCCCACCGACGACCCCGACATACACAATCTTGGCGGCACCCACTTCGTCCGCCGGCCAGGTGCGGCGGTAGAGCTCCGACAAGTCGGCGGTCTCGACCCACCATCGCCCCGCGGCGGCAGGGCCGCCGCGCAGAACGAAGCGCGGACGCCCATCCTTCGCGGTGACGACGGTGCCGGGCGGATTTCCCCACGCGATTTCAAAGGCGCGGTCATGAGCCGGCAATTCGGCATCGAACCAGGCGCCGATGCTGTCCCCCAGCCGCGCTGAGCCGGCTCTGCCGCCGCGAAAAGCTATGACAAGGCGCAATGGCGTGTTGCCAGTACTGGCGGGATCGACCAGCCAGCCCCAATGCAAATAGGGCGTCGCCAGCAAAGGCGTCGATATGCGCAGGCCAAATGCCGGTTCGTCGCGGCCACCGGCAAGGCGCAGGGCCGGCACGCCGTCTCTCGCGTCCAGCGCGGTCCCGCCGCGCCTGCCCGCATTATTCATCGTCCAGGGCTCGGGAGGAAATTCCGGGGCAAAGCCGATGCCAGGCTCAAAAATCGACAGTCTGCCATCAAGGCCGATTGACGCCGGGGGCGAGGCGCAGCCGCCGGCCGCCACCAGGATCAGAACCGACACCGCCCGAGTCGCTCGCAGAATTTCGCTCCCGACTCTCGAGGGATCGGATTCCGCCGGTGCGATCAATCCTTTTTCTCGGATTCGACCTTAATGTCCTGTGCGCGCAGCCACCCGGGTGAGCCCTGCGGCAGGAGGCGCTCGGCACGGTCGGCTTGTTGCCGTGCTTCGCTCTTGTTGCCTTGAAGCTGGGCGCGTTCGGCGAGCGCGAGCGCCAGCATCCCGGTCTGCCCCTCGCGGCCATGGGCCACCGCCAGCAACTGCCAGGTCAGACCGTTGCGCCGATCGACCGCCACCGCGCGGTTGAGATTGTCGAGCGCGGGCTTGATCAGGGCGGGGTTGTTCATTTCGAGTTGGACCTGCGCCAAGGACGTTCGCAGCAAAGGCTGGTCGGGGAGCAGGGCGACCGCCCGTTCATACGATCCCAGCGCCTCCGCGGTGCGACCGTTCTCGAAAAGAATCTGACCTTTTAGTTCGTGGAAATAGGGATCGTTCGGGCTACTCGCGATGAGGCCGTCGACGAGGGGCAGCGCACGCGCCAAATCGGGTTTCTTGTATAGGGCGATGGCTCGCGCATAACGTGCTTCCACGCTGATGTCGGACTCCTTGAATTCAATTAGGGCGCGATCGGGATCCATGAAACCGATGAGTTTGGCCCGCATCCGCCGGTGCATCGTCTCGAATTCGGGCGAAATCCGGGTCTGGGCGAACCGCGAGCGGGCGAGCGCCGCCCGCGCCGAACTGACGCGCTCCGAGGTGATGGGGTGCGTGCGGACATAAGGGTCTTGGCGCCCCACGTTCAGCAATTCCTGGTCCTGCAACACGCCGAGGAATTCCAAGAGGCCAAGCGGTGACTGGCTGGTGTTTTCCAGGAAGGCGATGCCGGCCTGGTCGGCGGCGGATTCCTGTTCGCGGCTATATTGGAGGATCGAACGCTGGCCCACCTGCGCGCCGCCGGTGATAATCGCCGCGCCGACATCACCGCGCCCGCTGACGATTCCGGCGGCGACGCCAAGAACCACGGCCAAGATCGATTCGGTCGTCGCGTTGCGTAAGGCTTCCTGGGTGCGCGACAGATGACCGCCGGAAATGTGCCCGGTTTCGTGGGCAATGACGCCGATGACCTGCCCGGCATGTTCGCTGCGGATGAGCAAACCGGTATTGATAAAAAGGTTCAATCCGCCGGCGACGAAGGCGTTGAGCGACTTGTCGTTGACCAAGTGAACGCCGATGACGGCGGGATCGAGCCCGGCCGCGCGGAAAAGTGGCGCGGCAAAGGCGCGAATGGTATTTTCAATTTCCGCGTCGCGGATGAAGGACAGGCGCTGAGCTGCAGCCTCGCCGGGAATCAACCCGATCGCGGCGATCATACCGGCGACAAGGACGTGAATGGGTCTTCGCAAGCTCCAGTCTCCCGATCGTTGCATCATAACACCTAAGCTCTCCCGGCGCGCGCTTCAATGCGTGGCTGGAGTAGTGGCCTTGTTGGCGGCCGCTTGCGGCGGCGGTTCGCGCGAACCGGGGCGGGGTCTGGGTACGCCGGGCTTCGTGCGCGGCTTCGCCGGCAGCGTCGTGGCCGACGAGCCGAGGGCGGTGCTCGCCGCCCGCGACATCCTTTCCAGCGGAGGCAGCGCGGCGGACGCCGCGGTGGCGCTCTATTTCACCCTCGCGGTCACGTTGCCCTCGACCGCCGGGCTGGGCGGGGGCGGCATGTGCGTGGTGTGGGACGCCGCCAGCAACCGGGCCGAAGCGCTGGATTTCGTGGCGCGTGCTCCCGTCCGGCCAAGCGCGCCGGCCGACCGGCCGGCGGCGGTTGCCGGCAATCCGCGCGGCATGTTCGCGCTTCATGCCCGATACGGCAGGCTGCGTTGGGAACAACTCGTGGCTCCGGCGGAAGCCCTGGCGCGGTTCGGCGTGCCGGTGTCGCGGGCGCTCGCCGCCGATTTGGCGCGGGTCGGATCGGCGCTGATCCAGGATGCCGAGAGCCGGCGATTATTCGCCCGCGCCGACGGCACACTCCTGGCAGAGGGCGACTCCCTGGTGCAAATCGACCTCGCCGCCGTTCTAAGCTCGATCCGCGCGCGAACACCCGCCGATTTCTACGCCGGGGCGCTTGCCGCCAAAGTCAGCGCGGCCATCGAGGCGGCGGGTGGCGGCGTCGGCGCCGGCGATCTCCGCGATTCCGTTCCGGCCTGGCGCGACACCGTCAAGGTCCGCTTCGGCGATTCCACGGCCCATTTCGCGCCGCTGCCGGCCGTGGCTTCGGTCGTGACGGCGCAGATGTGGGCGGCGGCGGTTCTCGGCGGCCGCTATGCCCGGGCGCCGGCGGAGGAACGCGACCACTTGATCGCAGAAATCGCTATGCGCAGTGCAACCGACCGCGAGCGCTGGCTCGCGCGGGACCTGACTGCGGCAGTGCCCATCGAGGACATCGTCGGCGACGCCCGCATCGCCTCCCTGATGGCGGATTACAGGTCCGATCGTCATTCCCCGCAGCAGACGCCGGTCGCAGCCGAGAATCCCTTCGCGGCGGCATTCGTGGTCGTCGACAACCAGGGCTCCGCCGTGAGCTGCGGCGTGACCAACAACAACCTTTTCGGTACTGGCCGGGTCGCCGCCGGCACCGGCATCGTGATCGCCGCGGCGCCTGATGCGGCCGGGCGCGGACCGCAATCGCTGGCGGCGATGATCGCCGTGAGACCCACGGCCGGGGCGTTCCATTTCGCTGGCGCCGCCGCGGGTGGAGTGGTCGCGCCGAGTGCGTTGGTGGGAACTGGACTCAGGGCTTACGTCGATCGTCGGCCCATCGAGGAGGCGCTCGCAGCCTTACGTGTTCACAACGGTGGCTTGTCGGAGGGCACATTAGTGGAGTCGGGCATGCCCGATCCTCGCCTAGCCCCGCTGCGCCTACGCGGCCATCGCCTGCGCGAGGGAGTCGACGCCATGGGGCGTGTCAACGCCGTGTCGTGTCGAGACGGCCTGCCGACAAAGGCCGAAAATACCTGCCAGGCGCGGGCCGACCGCCGCGGACTTGGTTTCGCCATCCAAGCGGAATGAGGTCGCCTTGGCCGCGCTGAAGACGGCGAAGCGCGGGCGGATCCCGCCATTTATCGCAATGGAGGTCTTGCGCGAAGCCAACGCCCGTGCCGCTGCGGGAAACGAGGTCGTTCATCTCGAAGTCGGGCAGCCCTCCAGCGCGGCGCCGCAGGGCGTGCTGGCCGCGGCCCAGACCGCCCTCCGTGTCGAGACTCTGGGCTACACCGAGGCCTTGGGTATCCCGCAACTCCGGGGGCGCATCGCCCGCCACTATCGCGAGACCTATGGCATCGAGGTTTCCCCTGACCGCATTGTAGTGACCACGGGTTCGTCGGGCGCCTTTCTTCTCGCCTTCTTGGCGGCGTTCGAGGCAGGGGATTGTGTCGCGTTGGCCGAACCCGGTTATCCCGCCTATCGCAACATTCTCCAATCTCTGGGCAATGAGGCGGTCGGGTTACCCGTGGGCACCGGCAGCCGTTTCCAGCCGAACGCCGCGATGTTGGAATCGCTCACGCAGGCGCCGGCCGGGCTGATCGTGGCGAGTCCGGCCAACCCCACCGGTACGATGCTGCTGGGGGACGAACTGGCGGCGCTCGCCCGATATTGCGACCGCCGCGGCATCCGTCTGGTCTCCGACGAGATCTATCACGGCATCACCTATGGCGAGGCGGCGGCCAGCGTTCTTTCGTTCAGCGAAAGCGCCATCGTGGTCAACAGTTTCTCGAAATATTATTCGATGACCGGCTGGCGGATCGGCTGGATGGTGGTGCCGCGGGAATTGCAGCGGTCGATCGAATGCCTGGCGCAAAATCTGTTCATTTCGCCACCGACCTTGGCGCAACACGCTGCGGTCGCGGCCTTCGACTGTCGTGATGAATTGGACGCCAATGTGCGCCGCTATCGGATCAACCGGGACTTGTTATTGGCGGAGCTGCCAAAGGCGGGGTTCGATCGGCTGGCGCCGTCGGATGGAGCATTCTACATCTATGCCGATGTCGCGACGCTGACCAACGACAGCCAGGATTTCTGCCGACGGATGCTGGCCGAAGCCGGAGTCGCGGCGACGCCGGGCGTGGATTTCGATCCATCGCGCGGCCACGCCTTCGTGCGGTTCAGCTTCGCCGGCTCGACCCCCGATATCGAGGCCGCCACACGGCGGCTGCGGGCGTGGCGCCGTTAGAGACGCCCTTTTCGCGTTCGTGAATCGCCCGCGGCGACCCACGAAGCGCGAATTCGATACTTAAGCGTCACCTCGGCGCCACCAGCCGCGCCGCGCCGGCTGTTTTGGCCGTTCCTCGGGCGGCGGCACGGGTAGGTCGGCGAGAGCGCCGTTGCCGGGCGCCGGGTTGTGAATTGGCTCCGGCGGGGTCATTTCAAATACAGTGCTTTCGATCCGCGGCGCGCGCTCCGCTCGTTCCTGCGGCGCAAATCGATACGTCGCCGGGCCGGGATCGAATTCGGGCCGCTCCGGCGCGGTGGCGTGGTCGCCGGCCGGTCGCATCGCTGCCAGGTCGTCGTCCGCCGGTGTTGATGGCGGCGTCGGCTCTTCCCCGGCGGCATGTATGTGCGCCTGCGGCGACTCGTCGAGTGATGGAGCGTCGTGCGGCCGAGACTCCTCCGGCGTCAACACGTTGACTCCATCCTCGCGGTGCTGCCGGCGCCTTCCGCCGCGACGGCCACGACGCCGGCGGCGTCGGCTCGCGGCGTCGCCCTCCGCCGTGGCCCCGGGGGCTGGCGAGCCGGCCTCTTGGCTTTCTTCGTTATTCTCCGCCGCGGGACCGGGTTCTGCCTCGACTGCCTCGGCGAAGGCAGCGGCGGGACGCGGCTCACCGACGCCGCCTGCCGCCATCGGCGATGTGCGTTCTTCGTCGCCACGGCGCCCACGCCGGCGGCGCCGACGGCGTCGCGGCCCACCTTCTTCGCTGCGCGGGGCGCCTCGATCTTCAGCGGGCGAGGGTGGGGGCTGACGTTCTTCGGCGAAGGCTTCGCTCGGTTCCTCGGCGATATCCGGCTCGGCCGTTTCGTGCTCGATCCGCATAACATTGGTGCCTTCACCCATCTGCGGCACGAACGCCAGCTCTTCGCGGGACGCGATGCGCGGCTTTGTGCGCTCGATCGAGAGGGCGGGCGGGATGAGGTTGTCGTCGCGCGCGAGGATGACATGGAGCTGATAGCGGGCCTCGATTTCGGCAAGCGCCGCGCGTTTCTGATTGAGCACATACATCGCTACGTTCGTGGAGACGCTGACCACGATCTCGCTGGCGCGCTGCCGCAGGCCCTCTTCCTCGATCGCGCGCAAGAGGTGGAGCGCTGTCGATGCGGTGGAGCGGACAAGGCCGGTACCGGCGCAGGTCGGACAACGCTCCGACGACACTTCGAGCAAACTTGGGCGCAATCGCTGACGCGACAATTCGAGCAGCCCGAAGGCGCTGATGCAGCCGATCTGGATGCGGGCGCGGTCGGATTTCATCGCCTCCTTGAGGCGCCGCTCGACCGAATGCTGGTTGCGCGAATCCTCCATGTCGATGAAGTCGATGACGATTAGACCGGCGAGATCGCGCAAGCGAAGTTGGCGGGCGATTTCGTCGGCCGCTTCCAGGTTAGTGCGAGTCGCCGTCTCTTCGATATGGCGTTCGCGCGTGGCGCGACCGGAATTCACGTCGATGGCAACAAGCGCCTCGGTCTGGCTGATGACGATGGATCCGCCGGCCGGCAGGCGGATCGTCGGATTGTGAATCTCGTCGAGCTGATTTTCGATCTGATTGTGGTGAAAGAGGGGGGTGGGGTCGCGATAGAGCTTCACGCGAGCGGCGTGGCTCGGCATCAGCATCTTCATGAATGCCTTTGCCGTGCGATAACCCTCTTCGCCCTCGACCACAACCTCGTCGATGTCGCGGCTGTAAAGGTCGCGGATCGCGCGCTTGATCAGCGAGCCTTCTTCATAGGTCAGCGTCGGCGCGGTCGAGCGCAAGGTGAGTTCGCGCACCTCGTCCCATAGGCGCAGCAAATATTCGAAATCGCGCTTGATCTCGACCTTGCTGCGCTCCATTCCGGCCGTTCGCAGGATAACGGCCATGCCCTCGGGAAGGTCGAGGTCTTCGATGATCGACTTGAGCCGCTTGCGGTCGGTGGCATTGGTGATGCGCCGCGAAATTCCGCCGCCGCGGCCGGTATTGGGCATCAGCACGCAATATCGTCCGGCCAGGGACAGATAGGTCGTGAGCGCCGCCCCCTTGGTGCCGCGCTCTTCCTTCACGACTTGGACCAACAACACCTGGCGCCGTTTGATGACCTCTTGAATCTTGTAGCTGCGGATCGGGCGCCCGCGCCGGCGGCGCATTTCATCCGCTTCGTCGCCGCCCAAGGATTCGACCGATCCATCGGGGCCGCGCTGGGCTGTTTGCGTGTCGCTGGAATCCGCCTGTTCCCCGGTATGCGTCGGTGCCGGTTGTGCCGCGTTCGATTTGTCTAGGCTTGGGTTTGAATCGTCCGGCGATGACGCCGACGCTTCGTCCGTAGGCGGACTTGAGGGGGGCGCAGAATCGCCGCCGAAGGGCGGTATCGCGACGTCGAAATCGGCCGGGCCGTCGGCGTTTGGCCATTCCGGGAATCCGGATTCGGGCGCGGCGCCGTTGCCCGCGTTTTCCTTGGCTGATTCCCGCGTCTCGCCATCGCTCGGACCGGCGTGAGGCGGCTCGTCATGGTTCGGCCTCTGGGAATCGGAGTCGCGCGGCGATGGGTGGTCGACATCGTCGCCGATTTCTGCCGCTTGTTGTGCGATCAATCGCTGCCGGTCGGCGACCGGCAGACGATAATAATCCGGGTGGATTTCGTTGAAGGCGAGGAAGCCGTGACGCCCGCCCCCATATTCGATGAAACAAGCCTGCAGCGAAGGCTCGACCCGGGTAACCTTCGCTAGATAGATGTTGCCTTTAAGCTGCTTCTTTCGCGATGATTCGAAATCGAATTCGTCGAGCCGATCACCGTCGACGACGACGACCCGGGTCTCCTCCGGGTGCGTCGCGTCGATCAACATTCTCTTTGCCATTAAAGTCGTTCTCCAAAGGGGTCGCGACGGCGAGGCGCCAAGCGCGCGCAACGTCGCGATCGAGTTCAAGACGGGTGGAGGCAAGGGCTGTCGATCGATTCGTCAGACCTACTCTCTCATCCGCCAAAATGATTGTCGGGCCGCGGACAAAGTCCAGCTCAAGGCGGAATGCGCACCGCGTGCCCGTGTCGTTCACATTGTCTGTTAGGATGTTCGCCTCAGGCATAGCCGTGCTGCTGCCAATGCCGCGGAGGACGCGGAGGACGCGGCTCCCCGTTTCGATCGGGGCAACGGTCAGAACGTCGAAGGTATCGTGACGGGCTACAAAACTAGGACTCATACAGCAATTAGAATAGCGGTCGCGCCTCATAGCGACAACGAATAAAGTACGGTCCGCCGGACGTTCACCCGCAACCGTTTGTTTTTTCATCATCATTCTTTATTATATCTAGTGTCGGTTTGTCATCGCCACCCTAGATATGGGGTGATGGAAAGGCTGTTTCGATGGGGGCGGTGCTCGCCCGATTCATAGTCGCCACCGCGATTGTGCTGATATCGAGTGCCGGCGTTGACGCACAGCCGCGCATCACCGGGATCAATTTCAGCAAGGTCGGGGATCTGACGCGTATCGGCGTCGATCTGTCCCAGCGGCTGGGCTATCGAATCTTTGTGCTGAACGATCCGGCGCGCGTGGTCATCGACCTGCCCGTCGCAAAGTGGGGAGCGCCGACCTCGGTCGAAGATCGGGGCGGTCTGGTCGCCGGCTATCGCTTCGGTCTATTCGATCCCAAGACCTTTCGGCTGGTCTTCGACCTCAATCGACCGGTTGTCGTGAAACTGAGCGCTTTCGATGGTGCGGGCGAGAGAGCGCCACTTCGATTGAACGTCGATCTGGAGCCGGTCGGCGAGGCCAAGCCGGCGGCGAACGCCAAGCCGCCGCCGGTCGGCCAGGTTGCCGCCGGCGCCGCGCCGCGACCGCCGGTGACCCCCCACAAATCGGACACAAGACGGGTTATCGTCGTCGATCCCGGCCATGGCGGCGTCGACCCGGGGGCGATTGGGACCGGGGGTTCCTACGAAAAGGACGTCACCTTGGCCTACGCCAAGGAGTTTCGTCGAGCCCTGGAGGCGACCGGGCGTTATCGCGTCGTTCTGACCCGCGAGACCGATGTTTTCCTTCGGCTCCGCGATCGTATCGCCAAGGCGCGGGAGGTGGAGGCCGAATTGTTCGTGTCGATTCACGCCGATTCCATTGGCCAGACCCAAACCAATGGCGCCAGCGTCTACACCTTGTCCGAAAACGCCTCGGACGCGGAAGCGGCGGCGCTGGCGGCGAAAGAGAACAAGGCCGATCTCATCGCGGGCATCGATCTCTCACAAGAGACTCCCCAGGTGGCGACGATCCTGATCGACCTGGCACAACGCGAGACGATGAATCTTTCAGCCGTGTTTGCCGCCGCCCTGGTCGGAGAAATGGGCAAGGACGTCAAACTTTTGCCCAAGCCCCACCGTTTCGCCGGCTTTGCCGTGCTGAAGGCGCCCGACGTGCCGTCGGTGTTGCTTGAAATCGGTTACCTCTCCAACCGCAGCGACGAAAGGCAATTACAGCAGCGCACCCATCGCGTCGATGTCGCCGCGGCCATGTTGCGCGCGATCGATCGCTACTTTGCGTCGCGCGGCGTACTTCGTTGAGTTCGGCCACGAACCCGCCACAATTGGCGGTCAAACTGCTTGCCTGATCGCGGGAATTCGCCTACGCCGTGTCGGCGGCGGCATTTTAGAAAGTTCGCAATGCTCAGGGCTCTCGGCTGGACCTCGGTCGGATTGATACTGTGGAGCATGGCTGGCGTTGGCGCGCTGTTCGGCGGCCTTTACTATTTCGGCCGCGGGCTACCCGATTATCAGCAGCTCGCGACCTATCAGCCGCCGACGATGACCCGCGTTCATGCCGGCGATGGGCGAGTTCTTGCCGAATACGCCAGCGAACGGCGCCTCTTCGTGCCGGTCGGCGAGATGCCGAAATTGGTGGTCAACGCCTTCCTGGCCGCGGAAGACAAGAATTTCTACAGCCACCCGGGCGTGGACTTCATGGGATTCCTGCGCGCGGTCGTCACCAATGTGACGTCGTTCGGACAAAATCGCCGCCCCGTCGGGGGATCGACGATCACCCAACAGGTCGCGAAGAATTTTCTGCTCACCAACGAAGTTTCGATCGAGCGGAAGATCCGCGAGGCGATTCTGGCGTTCCGCATCGAGCGCGCGATCTCAAAGGATCGAATTCTGGAACTCTATATGAACGAGATTTATCTCGGCCAGGGTTCCTATGGCGTGGCCGCCGCCGCGCTCAACTATTTCGCCAAGCCGCTCGACCAGCTGACTCTGGCGGAGGCTGCCTATCTGGCGGCGCTGCCCAAGGCACCCAACAATTACCATCCGGTGCGCCACGCGGAAGCCGCGCGTGGGCGCCGCGACTGGGTTATCGGTCGCATGCTCGATGATGGCATCATCGGCGATGACGCCGCCGCCTTGGCGACCTCGCTTCCGATCATCGTACAGACTCGCGACACGGCAGAGACCATTCAGGCCGACTACTTCAGCGAGGAGGTCCGGCGCCAACTGCTCGCCCGTTACGGCGAGGCCGGGCTCTATCGCGGCGGGTTATCCGTTCGCACGACGCTGGACACGAGGTTGCAATCGATCGCCGACCGCGTCTTGCGCGAGGGACTTGTCGCTTACGACCGCCGCCATGGTTGGCGCGGTGCGATCACCACCATCGCCGTCGATGTCCCGGAATGGACTCAGCTCCTCGCGCGGGTGACGCCGCCGCCGGGGCTTGGGCTGTGGAGGCTGGCCGCGGTTCGCGGTTTCCAGGACGGCGGCGCCGACATTGGTTTCGCCGACGGCAGTGTCGGACATATCCCGGCGGCTGAACTGCAATGGGCGCGGGCTTACCGCGACGGTCAGAGGATCGGTCCGGCCGTGCGCCAGGCCACCGACGTGCTCGGGCTTGGCGATGTCGTGGCCGCGGAACCGGTTGAGACAAAGCCGGCCGCCGACGGCAGACCAAGGCCGCGGGCTTATGGTCTGCGTCAAATCCCCGAAATCGCCGGCGCGGCTGTTGCGCTCGACCCACATACCGGCCGTGTGCTGGCGATGAGCGGCGGATACAGCTACGAGATCAGCCAGTTCAATCGCGCGACCCAGGCGAAACGCCAACCGGGGTCTTCGTTCAAGCCATTCGTGTACATGGCCGCGCTCGATTCGGGTTTTACGCCATCCAGTCTTGTCCTCGACGCTCCCGTCGTCATCGATCAGGGCCCCGGGCTCGGCAAATGGAAGCCAGCCAACATAAACAACAATTTCCTGGGCGCGGTGCCCATGCGTATGGGTATCGAGCAATCGCGCAACCTGATGACGATTCGACTCGCCCAGAACATCGGCATCGAAAAGGTCGCCGATTACGCGGTTCGTTTCGGCGTCGTCGACAAGATGCCGACCTATTTATCGGCGTCGTTGGGCGCGGTTGAGACGACCCTCCTGGACCTGAGTAGCGCCTACGCGATGATCGTCAATGGCGGCATGAGAATTACGCCCAGCCTGATCGACCGCGTGCAGGACCGCAACGGCAAGACCATTTTCCGGCATGACGGTCGGCCCTGTATCGGCTGTCGCGTCGAATGGTGGAGCGACGATCAGCCGCCGCTCGTTCCCGATTTTCGAGAGCGTGTTGTCAACCCGGCCACCGCCTACCAGATGGTTTCGATGCTTCAGGGCGTAGTCGAGCGCGGCACGGGCCGGCGCATCGCGGATCTTCATCGGCCGCTCGCCGGCAAGACCGGTACGACCAACGACTACCAGGACGCTTGGTTCGTGGGCTTTTCGCCCGACCTCGTTTTCGGCGTCTTCGTCGGGTTCGACACGCCGCAGCCGATGGGCAACACCGAAACCGGTTCGAGCGTGTCCGTGCCGATCTTCCGCGCCTTCATGGCCGAGGCGCTCAAGGATAAGCCCGCCATTCCATTCCGCATTCCGCCCGGCATCCGCATGACACGTGTCAACGCCGCCACCGGTCTCGTCGCCCGGCCGGGCGACACCAACATCATCCTCGAGGCATTCAAGCCGGGGACGGAGCCGACGGTCCCGGGCGTCGTTCTCGACGGCCCGTCGTCGATTGCCATTCCTGGTGCCGGGATTGGCGGTCTATACTGAGTCCGACGTCGTTCTCGGCTTCGTCGGAGTAGGTTGAATGCGCGCCGAACTCAACGCCGCGGTCGCCGACATCAAGCAGTCATTGGGACTGCTGAGGAGGCATCTTTGACTTGGACAGCACCCTTCGGCGGCTTGAGGAACTGAACGCCAACGCCAACGACCCCGCCCTGTGGTCGGACAGCGCCCGGGCTCAGAAACTGCTGCGCGAACGCAGCCAGCTTGAAAAGGCGGTCAACGGATATCGCGGACTGCAGCAGGAACTCGACGACACGCTGGGACTCATCGAACTCGGCGAGGCCGAGGGCGATGCAGCGATCGTGGCCGAGGCTGAAGCCAATTTGCTCGCGCTCCGCGACCGCGCGGAAAAGCGCGGCCTCGAAAGCCTACTTTCGGGCGAGGCCGACGCCAACGACGCCTTTCTCGAGGTCCATGCCGGCGCCGGTGGAACCGAATCCCAGGACTGGGCGCAGATGCTCCTGCGCATGTATGTGCGTTGGGCCGAACGCGGTGGGCGCGAAGTCGAATGGCTCGAAGAGAGTCCGGGAGAAGAAGCCGGCATCAAATCGGCCACACTTCGGGTCAGCGGCGAAAACGCCTATGGCTGGCTAAAGACCGAAAGCGGCGTTCATCGGCTGGTCCGCATTTCGCCATTCGATTCCAATGCGCGGCGGCACACGAGTTTTGCCTCGGTGTGGGTATACCCGGTGATCGACGACGCCATCGACATCGAAGTCAATGATTCCGATCTACGCATCGATACCTATCGTTCGTCCGGCGCCGGCGGGCAGCACGTCAACAAGACGGAAAGCGCCGTCCGCATCACCCACGTCCCTAGCGGCATCGTTGTTCAGTGTCAGAGCGGCCGGTCGCAGCATCGCAATCGCGCCGAAGCGATGGTGATGCTGCGCGCGCGGCTCTACGAGCAGGAATTGCAGCGTCGCGAAGCCGTGGCCCAAGCCCAACACGACCAGAAGACCGATATTGGCTGGGGCCATCAGATCAGGTCCTATGTCCTTCAGCCCTATCAAATGGTGAAGGACGTTCGCACCGACATCGAAACCAGCGACACGCAAGGCGTGCTCGATGGCAAGATCGATCGGTTCCTCGAAGCGGCGTTGTCCCAGCGGCTCAAGGGCGGCGTGGCATCATCGGATGACGGCAAGAAAAGAGGAGAAGTCGCATGAAATACGTATTGCTCGGAAAGCTGAGCGCCGATTGGGCGGTGAAGCAGGAAAAGCGGGTCACCACCGCGCGGTCCAAGCTCAAGGAGCTCGGCATGAAGGTCGGGTCGGTCTACTACACGCAAGGGGAATACGACTTCGTCGATGTCGTCGAGGCGCCGACTGCCGAGGCGATGTTGGCCTTTTCGGTTTGGTATGCTGAGCAGGGTTATGGCCGCATCCGCTCCATGCCGGCCTTCGACGAAAGACAGATGGTGGCGGCCCTGAAACGCGCCGGCGGACGCCGCAAGAAAGACTGATCGCGTTCCTCTTTGGCGCGGCGCGGAGACCCCTCGCCGCGAAGACTACAATGCCTCGACCGCCGCCAGGACTTCCTCGGCGTGGCCGGGAACCCTGACCTTACGCCAGACGCGGCGAACGACGCCGCCGCCGATCAAGAACGTAGCGCGCTCGATGCCCATATATTTGCGGCCATACATGCTTTTTTCGACCCAAACGCCATAGGCCTGACAGATCGCTCCGTCTTCGTCGGCGACGAGGCGGAAGGGGAGGGCGTATTTGGTTTTGAATTTGTCGTGGCTGGCGGCGGAGTCGCGCGAGACTCCGATGATGTCGGCCTTTACCTTGGCGAAATCGGGATGGGCATCGCGGAAGCCGCAAGCCTCTTTAGTGCAGCCCGGCGTGTCGTCTCTGGGATAAAAATAAAGCACGACCTTTCGGCCTTTGAGCGCCGACAGTTTTACGGTGGCGCCACCGTCACCGGGAGCGTTGAAATCGGGGGCTGAATCGCCGGCTGCGAGTTCTTTCGACGTCGGTTTCATTATCAAGTCTCCGTTGGCTTCCCCGGCGCCTGTCGGGCCGGGCCTTCGATGATGTCCGCGAAATGCCGCCGGACGTGGCCAGCCGCCGTTTCCATCTGCCTCTTCAATGCGGCGATATCGGCGGCGCCGGCACCTCGCGCCAGCGCACGTAACAATCCCTTGCCGGCCGTCGCCTCGTCGAGATCGTCGCCAATCGTGAGCCGCATCAATCCATGAACGGCGTGCCACAACCGCAGCGCGGCGTCCAGATTCGTCGCGGCCGTGCGAGCGATCAGTCCGGCTTCCGCCGCGTGCTCGATGGCGCTCGCGGCACTCTGCGCCAGAATTTCCGGATGGGCGGCGGCATGGCGAAGCTGAAGATATTGAGCGATAAACTCCACGTCGATCAAACCGCCGGCCCGGTACTTGATGTCCCAGAACGAATGCCCGGGGTGTTCGCGCGCTATGCGTTGACGCATGTCGGCGACGTCAACCGCCAACCGATCGGGATCGCGCGGCCGCACCAACACCTTGCGGATGGCCTCATCGGCGCGGTGGCGAAGTCCCAGTGGCCCGGCGATTGTCCGCGCCCGCGTGAGGGCCATGTGCTCCCAGGTCCAGGCCGAGTCGCGATGGTACAATTCAAAGGCATCGAGGCTGACCGCGATCGGCCCTTTGGTTCCCGATGGCCGCAACCTCATGTCGACGGTGTAGAGCTGCCCTTCGCCGGTCAGCGCGGTCAGGGCGTTGATCAGGCGTTGGCTGAGTCTTGCGTAATAGGCGGTCAAGGGCAGGCTTCTCGGCCCGTCGGAGGATTCGATGCCCGGCGCTCCGCGATAGAGAAAAATCAAATCGAGATCCGACGTGACCGTCATTTCGCGCCCGCCCAATTTGCCGAGCGCGACGACGACCAGGCTGTCGCCTTCGACCCGTCCATGGCCGCGGGCGAAGTCGGTTTCGACGATGGGCAACAACACGCCGATCGCCGCCTCGGCTATGCCGGAAAGGGCGCGGCCGATTTCCTCCGCGCTCCGAAGCCCGCGCAGCAATTGGACGCCGGCCTGGAATTTGCGCTCGTTGGCCCAACGCCGGGTAAGGTCGAGGACATCCTGATAGTCGCGGGCCTGTTCGAGAACGCCGGAAAGCTCCGCCGCCAAGGCTTCTCGGCCGGGCAACGCATCAAGGAAGCCGGAAGCCAGCACGCTGTCGAGCAGATTGGAATGCCGCGCGAGACGTTCGGCGAGCAGAGGGGCATCACCCATGACCTCCGCGACCAAATCGAGGAGCCCCGGATTGGCGTGAAACAACGAAAAGATTTGCACGCCCGCGGGCAGGCGCGACAAGAATTCGTCGAAATTGACTAGCGCAGTGTCCGGCTGGGCGCTTTTTGCTAGGGCCGCCAACAGGGCTGGCGTCAGTTCCGTCAGCAATTCGCGTGCCCGCGCGCTGCGCATTGCACGGTAACGCCCATGATGCCATTCGCGTATGCGACTGGCCACGCTGCGCGGATCGGAAAATCCCATCCCGGCCAGAGTCGCCATCGTTTCGGGGTCGTCTTCGATGCCGGTGAAGACCAGGTTACCGGGACCGCTCAGCGTGGGCGCGGCCTCGAACAACATCGCATAGTGCCGCTCCACGATGCGCAAAGTGGACAGCATGGCCGCCTCGAGTTCGCCGCGGGAAGCGTGGCCGAGGAAGGAAGCCAGCGCGGCGAGTCCGGCGTCATCGGGGGGCAGGCTATGGGTCTGACGATCTTCGACCATTTGCACCCGATGTTCGGCCCGTCGCAGGTATCGATAGGCTTCGGTCAACTCCCGCGCCGTATCGGCGGCGATGCGGCCGGAGGCGGCGAGGGCGGCCAGCGCTTCGCAGGTGGCTTGGCTGCGCAGGCTGGGATCGCGACCTCCCCAGATCAGCTGCTGCGTCTGCGCGAAGAACTCGATCTCGCGAATGCCGCCGCGGCCGAGCTTAAGATTGTGGCCGGCGAGGGCGATCGTGCCGCCGCCGCCATGGGCGTCGATCTGGCGCTTGATCGAATGAATGTCCTGGATCGCGGCGAAATCGAGATGTTTGCGCCAAATATAGGGACGCAGCCGCGCCAGGAAAACACGGCCGGCCTCGCGGTCGCCGGCGATCGGCCGTGCCTTGATCATCGCGGCGCGTTCCCAATTCTGGCCCATGCCCTCGTAATATGTCTCGGCGGCGAGCGTGGACATCGCGACCGGAGTCGCGCCGGGATCGGGACGAAGCCTGAGATCGGTGCGGAAGACGTAACCTTCCGACGTGCGTTCGTCGAGGATGCGCAGCAGAGATTGAGTCAAACGGACCGCCGTCCGTTGCGGGCCGTCGCGGTCGCGAACCGCAAAGCGTTCTTCGTCATAGAGGACGATCAGGTCGATATCGCTTGAATAATTCAACTCGCGGCCGCCGAGTTTGCCCATGCCCAGGATTATGAGACCCGATTCATTGCAAATGTCGGCCTCGTCCCTCGGCAGGAAAGCGCCGGAAATGGCCGCGAGACGAAGAACATGGGCAAGCGCGAGATCGACCGCGCGATCGGCGAAGTCGCTCAAGGCGCGAGTGACGTCGTCCAGGTTCCACACATCGGCGATGTCGGCCAGTGCGACGATAAGCGCCGCGCGCCGCTTCGCCAGGCGCAGCCCGGCCATGAACTCCGGGGTTGCCGACGGCAAGGCGGTCGGCGTCAGCCCGGCCACAAGCGCGGAGAAGGCCTCGCCTGGAGTCGTCGCCAAAGCCGCGCAGGCGAAATCGATGTCCAGGAGCAGGCTTTGGGTCAAATAGGGGCTGTTGCCGAAAGCCGCCGCCAGCAATGCCCGACCGGCTTTGTCCTTGGCGAGGCGTGTGGCGAAACCTTGGGCCGACTGGCCACTCGCCATCCGCAGCCAATCCTCAATACCGGCGGCGGCGCGCGCGGAATCGGCCGGGGCGGGCAGTGCCGAGGGGTTGCGGATAAAGCGTAAATCCTTCATTTCCTGCCGGCCGAATTTGCCTCACACTGCGTTGGACCGTCGTATGGGTCAAGCCGGTGCGGATCGCACGCTGGCGGTGCCTTGGGCGTGGAAGGGTGCGATTGTGGAGACATGACATGAGCAGGGCGTGGCGGTGATAAGGCGCACGATGATCAGGACACTGGAAGGACTTGCCGCCGCGGCGGGCGCGATTGCGTTGCTTGCCGTTGTCATCGTGTGGCGGTTGGCAATGGGGCCGGTGTCCCTTGATTTCCTCAAGCCGGAAATCGCACGCGCCCTCAGCGCGCGCGATGGCGCCTATCTTGTCGACATCGACAGCGCCGAGTTGACCTGGGCCGGTTGGCGCGCATCGCTCGATCTGCGTGTTCGCGGCGCACGGGCGGTTGCCCGGGACGGTCGCTTCATCGGTCAGATCCCGGAAATGTCGGTCAATCTGGTGCTCCCCGCGCTGGTCCGCGGTGTCATTGCCCCGACGGCGGTGGAAGTGATCGGTCCGCGGCTGCGCCTTCTCCGCACGGCCGAGGGGTCGATCCGGTGGAATGAGGCGGACTCAGCCGCGCTCATCGACCAAAAGGACACTTCCGCCGATTTTCTCGCCCAAATGCTCGCGGAATTGACGGCGCCGGAATCGGCGGACCGACCGCTGGGCCTGCTGGCGAGCGTGCGCTTGAGCGGCGCCGACATCGTGCTGGACGACC
>SHVT01000005.1 GCA_009694125.1 Rhodospirillaceae bacterium
ATCAGGCGGCGGTCGAAATCGCCGATTTCCGCGGCCAAATCGGCGCGCACCGGCACCGCCATTTCCGCCGCCGCGCTGGGCGTCGGGGCGCGGCGGTCGGAGGCAAAGTCGATCAGCGTCGAATCGGTTTCGTGACCCACCGCCGAAATCAGGGGGATGAGTGAGGCGGCGGCGGCGCGCACGACGATTTCTTCGTTGAAGGCCATGAGGTCTTCGAGGCTGCCGCCGCCGCGCGCCACGATCAGCAGATCCGGTCGCGGCGGCGAACCGCCGACAACCAACCGGTTAAAACCGGCGATCGCCGCCGCCACCTGTGCCGCCGCGCCTTCTCCCTGCACCGCCACCGGCCACAACAGAACCCGGCGCGGAAAGCGGTCGGCGAGGCGGTGCAAAATGTCGCGAATCACCGCGCCCGAAGGTGAGGTGACGATGCCGATGATCTCGGGCAAATAAGGCAGCTTGCGTTTACGTTCGGCGGCGAACAGCCCCTCGGCGGCCAGGCGTTGTTTGCGTTCTTCCAGGAGCCGCAGCAGCGCCCCCCTTCCCGCCAGTTCGACCGACTCGACCACCAACTGATATTTCGAGCGGCCGCCATAGGTGGTGATGCGCCCGCTCGCCACCACTTCCATGCCGTCCTCGGGCAGAATCGATAGGCGTTGGACGGTGCCGCGCCAGCACACGGCGTCGATCACGGAATCTTCGTCCTTCAGGGCAAAATAGACATGGCCCGATGTGTGGCGCTTCACGCCCGAGACTTCGCCGCGCACACGCACCCAGGCAAAAGCATCCTCAAGGGTGCGCTTGAGCGCGGCCGACAACTCGCTCACCGAAAATTCGGGGAGATTGCGCGGAGCCTCGGCGGCGGGCAGGGTTGCGATCATTGCCTTTGAAATATGATACAAGACCCGCCGTCTCTCACAAAGGCCGCACCCACCGTTTATGGCGTCGAAATCGGCATGAAGATATTGGTCGTTGGATCGGGCGGGCGCGAACACGCGCTGTGTTGGGCCATCGCGGCGTCTCCCCTGTGTGACAAGCTTTATTGCGCGCCCGGCAATGCCGGCATCGCGGCGGAGACCGAATGTGTGCCGATCGCGGCCGGGGACATCGACGCCATCGTCGATTTCTGCCGCAAACAGGCCATTGAATTCGTGGTCGTCGGACCCGAGGCACCGCTGGTCGCGGGTCTCGTCGATCGGCTTGAAGGCGCGGGAATCATGGCCTTTGGCCCGACCCAAGCGGCGGCGGCCCTGGAAGGGTCGAAGGGGTTCATGAAGGATTTGTGTGCCAAACACAACATCCCGACCGCGCGTTACCACCGCTTCCGCGACGCCGAAAAAGCCAAGGCCCATGTCCGCGTTCACGGCGCGCCGATTGTGGTCAAGGCCGACGGACTCGCCGCCGGCAAGGGCGTGACCGTGGCCCGCAGCGTCGCCGAGGCATGCGCCGCCATCGATTCGTGCCTGACCGAACGCCGCTTCGGCGCCGCCGGGGAGGAAGTCCTGCTGGAAGAGGTCCTAACCGGCGAGGAATGCAGCTTTCACTGCCTCGTCGATGGCGAATTCGCGTTGCCCCTGGCCACGGCCCAGGACCACAAGGCCGTGCTCGACGGGGAGCGCGGACCCAATACCGGCGGCATGGGCGCCTATTCGCCGGCCGGCATCATGACGCCCGAATTGGAAAGGCGGGTGATGGACGAAATCATCAGCCCGACCGTGGCGGCGATGGCGCGGGACGGAATGCCCTTCCGCGGCGTGCTCTATGCCGGGCTGATGATCACCGACAGCGGCCCCAAGTTGCTTGAATACAACGTTCGCTTCGGCGACCCCGAATGCCAAGTCCTGCTGATGCGGCTGATGTCGGACCTGCTGCCGGCGTTGCTCGCGGCCCATGACGGTGTGCTCAAGACCTTCTATTTGCGCTGGTTTCCCGAAACCGCCTTATGTGTGGTCATGGCCGCCAAGGGTTACCCGGGCGAATCGGTCAAGGGCAGCGAAATCAAAGGGCTCGATCGCGCCGGCGCCGTCGATGGCGTCACCATCTTCCACGCCGGAACCAAGCGCGAGGGCGAAAAGCTACTGGCCGAAGGCGGGCGGGTGCTCGGCGTCACCGCCCTCGGCGACAATGTCGCCGAGGCCCAGGCGAGAGCCTATCGCGCCGTCGATCTCGTCGATTGGCCGCAAGGCTTTTGCCGCCGCGACATCGGCTGGCGCGCCGTGGCCCGCGGCGGGGAATAACCGCCGCTATCGCCGCTCGCGGAAAAAGCCCCGCAACAACGCGCTGGAGCGTCCTTCATCGATGCCGCCATACAGCTCCGGCCTGTGGTGGCAGGTACTTTGCGCGAAGATGCGGGGACCGTGTTCGACGCCGCCGCCCTTGGGGTCGGGGGCCCCGTAGTAGAGCCGCCGCAGCCGCGCGAAGCTGATCGCCTGCGCGCACATCGGGCAGGGCTCCAGCGTGACATAGAGATCGCAATCCACGAGCCACTTGGCGCCGGCTTTGGCCGCGGCCGCGCGGATGGCGAGAAGCTCGGCATGCGCCGTCGGGTCGCCTCCGGTCTCGACCAGATTATGCGCCGCCGCCAAAACCTCCCCGGTCGGACCATGGACCAATACGGCGCCAACCGGCACTTCGCCCGCGGCGGCTCCCTTTTCCGCCTCGGCCAGGGCCAATTCCATGAAGGTGGGTCGCTGGGTATCCATGACTTCGCCGGCACCCTATCCCAGCCTGGGTCTCCGTGCATCCTGGCGTCCATCGCGCGCCGCGGCTTGTGTTGGCGGTGCTTCGCGGTTAAGTCATCGCCATGACCCGTCCCGTCATCGGCATTACCTTGGATTGGGAGCCCCCGGGCGGCTATTCAAAGCTGCCCTGGTACGCGCTCCGCGAAAATTACTGCGGGGCGGTGGCGCGCGCCGGCGGGCTGCCGTTGCTGCTGCCGCATGAACCCGGTCTGGCCGATGACTACCTCGACCGTATCGACGGTCTGCTCGTCACCGGCGGCGCCTTCGATGTCGATCCCAGCCTGTTCGGTGCGCAAACCCGCCATGCCAGCGTAACCACCAAGGATCGGCGCACCGCCTTCGAGCTTGCAATCCTGAAGGGCGCCATCATCCGCGACGTGCCGGTTTTCGGGATTTGCGGGGGTGAGCAGCTTCTCAACGTCGTGCTCGGCGGCACGCTGATCCAACACATCCCGGATGAAATCCCCGGGGCGCTCGCCCATGAACAGCCCAACCCGCGCACCGAGCCCGGCCATGTCGTGAAGGTGGTCGCCGGCACCCTGCTCCACCGCATCACCCAGACCGGCGAAATGGCGGTGAACAGCGCCCATCACCAGGCGGTCAAGGAAACCGGACCCGGTATCGTCGTCAACGCCCGCGCGCCCGATGGCGTGATCGAGGGCATCGAGGACCCCAGCCGCCGCTTTTGCCTGGGCGTCGAATGGCACCCGGAATACGCGATCGACCCCGGCGACGAACGCCTCTTCGCGGCCTTTGTCGCCGCGGCGTGATGCCGTGAAGACGCGCCGCGGTCAGGTCGCCGCCAACCCTGCGGAATCGACACCCGAATCGGGTGAACGCATCGCCAAGGTCCTCGCCCGCGCCGGGCTGTGCTCGCGGCGCGAGGCCGAGAGATGGATCGCCGAAGGCCGCGTGGCGGTCGACGGCACCGTGCTCACCAGCCCGGCTTTTAACGTGACTCCCGGCAACGCCGTCGACGTCGACGGCAAGCCCCTGCGGGCCGCGGAAAAGCCCCGTCTGTGGCGTTATCACAAACCCAGCGGTTTGATCGTGACGTCCCGGGACCCCGAAGGCCGGCCGACGATTTTTAGCAAACTGCCCGACACCATGCCGCGCGTGGTTTCGGTGGGCAGGCTCGATCTCGATTCCGAAGGGCTGCTTTTGCTGACCAATGACGGCGGCCTCGCTCGCCATCTGGAGCTGCCGGCCACGGGTTGGGTCCGCCGCTATCGTGTTCGTGTCTTCGGCACGCCCGATGCGGCGCGCCTGGCGGCGCTGGAAAAAGGCAGCAGCGCCGGCGGCATCGATTACGGCCCGATCACGGCGGAAATCGAACGCCAGAAGGGGCGCAACGCCTGGCTCAGTGTCTCGCTGCGCGAAGGCAAGAACCGGGAGATTCGTCGCGTCCTCGAACCGCTCGGCCTCACGGTCAACCGTCTGATCCGCGTTTCCTACGGTCCCTTCCAGCTCGGCAGCCTGGCGCGGGGCGAGGTCGAGGAAGTCACCGGCAAGGTGCTGCGGGAACAACTCGGCGCCGCGCTCAAGCGCGACAAGAGCCATGCGGATCACCGGCGGTAGCCTGCGCGGCCGCCGGATTGAGGCGCCGCCGGGGCCGGCGATCCGCCCGACCTCCGACCGCGCCCGTCAGGCCTTGTTCAATATCCTCGCCCATGCCCCTTTCGCCGCGGGCATGTTGCCGGGCACGCACATCGTCGATGTTTTCGCCGGCACCGGCGCGCTTGGCCTTGAGGCCCTGTCGCATGGCGCCGCGCACGCCACCTTTATCGACAGCGATCCGGGAGCCATCGCGTGCATCCGAGGAAACGCGGCGGGTTTGGGCGAATCGGCGCGTTGCGACATCCGCCGCGGCGATGCGCTGAAGCCCGGCCGTGCCGCGGCCGCCTGCCGCCTCGCCTTCCTCGATCCGCCCTATGGCGAGGGGTTAGCGCCGCTGGCCCTGGCCGCCCTCGCCGAAGGTCTATGGCTCGAGCCGGGGGGTCTTTGCGCGGTTGAGCTTTCATCCGCCGAAAATCTCGCGCCGCCCGCGGGGTTCGTAATCGTCGACGAGCGCACCTATCGCCGCGCCCACCTTTTATTTCTTGGCTATCGACCTAAATAACCGATCTCGCGCCGTCGTGCCTTGGCGCCGCCTGCCAAATTTGAAACTCCGCTTTCAGGGGAATTAACCATCATGCTCTTTGAGCCTTTGTCCGCCCGTTCGCTTCACTTCAAGAACCGCATGGTCATGTCGCCGATGACGCGCTGTCGCGCCGTCGATGCCAACACACCCAACGCCTTGATGGCGGAATATTACGGCCAGCGCGCATCGGCGGGTTTGATCGTCATCGAAGGCACTTCGCCCGCGCCCAACGGACTTGGCTATGCGTTCATTCCGGGGTTGTTCAACCAGGCTCAGGTTCAGGGCTGGAAGCAGATCACCGACACGGTCCACGCCAAGGGTGGAAAAATCTTCATTCAGCTGATGCATACCGGTCGCGTGACCCATGTCGCGAACCTGCCGGCGGGCGCCGAAGTCCTGGGGCCGAGTCCGCAAACCTGCCCCGGCCAAATGTATACGGCTTCCCAGGGGATGCAGCCGCACAGCCCGCCCCGGCCGATGACGCAAGCCGACATCGACCGCGCCGTCGGCGAATACGCGGAACCGGCGCGGTTGGCGATCGCCGCGGGGTTCGACGGTGTGGAACTCCACGCCGCCAATGGCTATTTGATCGAACAATTCCTCAACGCCAACGTGAACCGGCGCACCGACGGTTATGGCGGCGACATCGCCGGCCGCAACCGATTTGCCCTGGAAGTGGCTCGTGCTGTCGCCGCCGCCATTGGCGCCGAACGTTTGGGCATCAGGCTCTCACCCCATGGCACCTTCAACGATACGGGCGCCTATCCGGACGTGGACGCCCAATATCTCGCGCTGTTGACGGAACTCTCGAAGCTCGGCCTGCTCTACGTCCATCTTCTGGACCATTCGGCGACGGGCGCGCCGCCGGTGCCGGCCGCCCTCAAGGCCCAGTTACGTAGCGCGTTCAAGGGCCTGTTTATCCTGGCCGGCGGCTTCGACAAAACGAGCGCGGAGGCGGCACTTGCCGAAAAGCGAGCCGACATGATCGCGTTCGCCCGCGCCTTCCTCACCAATCCCGATTTGGTCGAACGTTTTCGCAAGAACGCCGCGCTCAACGCCCCCGACATGGCGACGTTCTACGTGCCCGGCTCGAAGGGCTACACCGACTACCCGACGCTTTCCGGTTAAGGGCCAATAGGCGGGAACGCCCTATTTCCGCCCGAACAGCCTTTCGATGTCGGAGAGCTTGAGTTCGACATAGGTCGGGTGGCCATGGCCACATTGGCCGGAATGGGGCGTCGCTTCCATTTCGCGCAGGAGCGCGTCCATTTCGGCCGGGCCGAGCCGGCGGCCGGCGCGCACGCTGCCATGGCAGGCAAGGGTGGCGCAGAGTTGATTGAGCCGGTCCTTGAGGGCAAGCGCCTCCCCGGTTTCGGCGAGTTCGTCGGCGAGGTCGCGCATCAGGCGCTGCACGTCGATGTCGCCAAGCGGCGCCGGGGTCTCGCGCACAACCACGGCACCCGGCCCGAAAGCCTCGACGACCAGCCCCAGCCCGGCAAATTCAGCGGCGCTGGCGACGATCCGGGCCGACGCCGCTTCACCCAGCTCCACCACCTCGGGCACCAATAAGGGCTGACGGCGAACGCCGCCGGCCTGCCCCGCCTTCAGCCGCTCGAACACCAAGCGCTCATGCGCGGCGTGCTGATCGACAATGACGATCCCGTCGCCGGTCTGGGCGACGATATAGGTGTCGTGAAGCTGGGCCCGCGCCATCCCCAAGGGGAAACCCGCGTGAGAGGAACGCGATTCGGAGGGAGCCGCCGATCCCGTCGATTGTGAAACCCGATTCGGTTCATTTGCCGGAGCCTGATAGGCGAAGGCCGGGGTGGGGCGAAATCCAGGCGGCCGGTGGCGGCGCCATCGGCCGGGCGCAGGGCGGCGAGCGCGGCGATGCCGGGCGTGCTGGCGGCACGGTGACCGGCGGCGGCCAAGGCGTGCCGCAACGCGCCGATGATGAGCCCGCGCATCGATCCGGCATCGCGGAAGCGGACTTCGGCCTTGGCCGGGTGAACGTTGACATCGACCTGGCCGGGCGGCAGGTCGATGAACAGCGCCGCCACCGGATGGCGATCCCTGGCCAGTAAATCCTGATAGGCCGCGCGCAGGGCGCCGCCGAGCAGTTTGTCGCGCACCGGGCGCCCGTTGACGAACAGATATTGGTGACGCCCGGTGGCCCGGTGAAATGTCGGCAATCCGGCATGGCCAGTGAGGCGGACGTCGTCGCGGACGGCGTCAAGCGGCAGGGCGTTGGCGATGAAATCGCGGCCGATGATGGCGACCAGGCGTTCCAGCCGCGCCGATTCGCCGCTTCCCGCCGCGGGCAGTTTGAGAACGGAGCGGCCATCGATGGTCAGCGAAAAGGCGACAGAAGGACAGGCCAGCGCCAGCCTTTCCACCGCATCGATCGCCGCCGCCGCCTCGGTGCGTTCGCTTTTCAGGAATTTCAGCCGGGCCGGCGTCGCGTAGAAAAGGTCGCGCACCTCCACCTTGGTGCCGGGCGGATGCGCCGCGGGGATCGGTTCCCCCAATTGTCCGCCTTCCACCGACAACGCCCAGGCGCTGTCGGTGCCCGCTTTCCGGCTGATGAGGGTAAGGCGCGCGACCGCGCCGATGGATGGCAAAGCCTCGCCTCGGAAACCCAAGGTCGCGATATGGAGCAAATCGTCGTCGGGCAGTTTCGATGTCGCGTGGCGCTCGACCGCGAGCACCAAATCCTCGCGGCTCATGCCGCTGCCATCATCGCCGACGGCGATCAGCGCGACGCCACCCTCGCGCAGCTCGATATCGACCCTGGTGGCGCCGGCGTCGATGGCGTTTTCAACGAGTTCCTTGACCGCGGCGGCCGGGCGCTCCACGACCTCGCCGGCGGCGATGCGATTGATCAGGGTTTCGGGCAGGCGGCGGATGGTCATCAATCCCCCCAGGCGGCCGGATCACGGCCAGTCCGCGGAAAAACCCTCGGCGAGGAACCGGAGCGCGAGCGCCTTGCCTTCCTCCACCGCCGGCTGGCCAAAGGCCTCCACACCCCAAAGTCCCGCCAAAATCATCGTCTCCAACATGAAATGCATGAGCAAGCCGCCGAGCGCGGCTTCGTCCAGGCGCGGCAGATGGATGACGCGGACGGGCCGGCCGCGTTTGGCCAACGCCGCCACGGTCGCGCGTTGTTCGGCCTCGACCAGATCGCCGATGGAACGACCGGCGAGGGCGGCGAAGGCCGGCTCACCCTTCCGCCCCTCGGTGATGATCGGCCCCGTTCCGGCGGCGGCCACGGTGACCACGGTGAACAGTTTGTCGTTGGGGCCGTCGAGATAAAGCTGAAGCTGGCTGTGCTGGTCGAGCGGGCCCAACGCCGAGATCGGGGTAGAGCCTTGTCCCGATTTGCCCAGGCTCTCCGCCCAAAGTTGCCTAAACCACTGAGCAAAGGGCTCCAGGCGGTCGGCGTAAACCAAAAGAACGACTTGGCGCAGCCCTCGGTGGCTCAGAAACGCGGCGTTGAGGGCCGCGCCGATGGCGGGCGGCGCGCCCGGCCCCGCCAAGGTGCCATCGAGAACACGCGCGGCGCCCCGGCGCAGCGCGGCGACATCGATTCCAGCGATCATCGCCGGCAACACGCCCGTCGCCGACAAGGCGGAAAACCGGCCCCCGATCCCGGGATCGTGGTCGAGCACGGGAAACCCCAACGCGCCGCCGATGCGCCGCAGCGGATTGTCGCCGGGATCGGCGAGCCCGGCCACATGTGAACCAAGTCGGTCGCCGAGCGCGGCGCGCAGCCTGGGCAACGCCGCGCCGAGTTGCGCCACGGTTTCCGCGGTCGTTCCCGATTTGGAGATGACCAGGATGCCGGTTGCACGCAAATCCACGTTGGCAAGCCGGGCGGTAAAGCTGTCGGCGTCGAGATTGTCGAGGAACCAAAGCCGGGGATTCCTCGCCGGCGCCAGCGCCGTCAATGTGCGGCCGCCGAGGCTCGATCCCCCGGTGCCGAACACCAACACGTCGTTGAACCCGCGGAACCGGGCGGCCACGTCTGCGAGCGCGGGAAAATCGTCGCGGCGATCGATCGCCGCAAAGAGCGGAAGACTTTTCCGCTGCCGGCGCAGGGTCTCAAGAATGGGCGCGGTCTCGGCGAGCGCGGTGGAGAATTGGCGGTCGGACAATCCGGTGGCACCGATCGCCGCCGCCAGGCATCGCGCATGTGATTGGCGATAAGGCAGGTCCAGGCCCGTATCGGAGTGGGCGAGCGATCGGGGCCGCCCGGCGTTCACGGCATGTTTCATGCTGAAAACCTTACCAGACATGGCCGGGATCGTGCCAGTGCGCGCTCGCGCTGCAGCCGGCCGGGTACGTCGTCCGCGCGCCGGCGGCCGCCCGCCGCTGGTCTGGAATCAGCCGCCGATTTCGGCCCCGGCGAGGCCTTCCGGCTTGCCCACGACAACAACGACCAGACGCGCCGGATCGAGCAAGCGACGGGCGACGCGCCTAACATCGTCCAAAGTGACTTGTTCGATGAACGTGTTGCGGCGGTCGATGTAATCCATCCCGAGATTCGCGCGTTGGATGCTGACCATCTGGCGGGCGATCGCCGTCGTGGAGGTGAACTGCAGCGCATAGGAGCCGGTCAGATAGGTCTTGGCGTCGTTCAATTCTTCCTGGGTCGGACCTTCATCGCGCATCCGTCGCCACTGATCGCGCACCACATCGAGCGACTGGGCGACGCTGCGGTTTTCCGAGGCGGTGCCGCCAAGGATGAGCCCGGCACGTTCCATCGTACTGAGGTAGCTGTAGACGGAATAAGCGAGCCCGCGTTTCTCGCGGACCTCGTTGAGCAGCCAGGAATTGAAACCGCCGCCGCCGAGAATGTAGTTCATCACGAAGGCGGCGTAGAAATCGGGGTCGTTGCGTTTCAGCCCGTCCTGCCCGAAAACCACGGCGCTTTGCGTTACATCCTTGCGCACGACGATGGTCCGCCCGACCCCTTCGGCGCGGGCCTCGGGAACCGTGGCGGTCGGCGTGGCGGCGCGAGCCGGCAGTCCACCAAAGGCTTCGTCGAGCAGCAGCCCCAATTCCGCCGGCGTGATGTCGCCGACCGCCCCGATCGACAGCGTATCGCGCGACAGCCGCGTGGCCATGAACTCGCGGAAATCGGCGATCGACAGATCCTTCAGGCTTTTTTCGGTACCGCTTGTGGTGCGGCCATAGGGATGGGACGGAAAAGCGGCCTTCCACCAGGTCCGGCTCGCGATTGCGCCGGGCTGCTCTTCGTTGCGGGCCAGGGCGGCCAGGGCGCGCGAACGCATCCGTTCAACGACCTCTGGGTCGAAACGCGGCTTGGTCAGCGCCAGGCGCATCAGCTCGACCGCTTCCTTGCGATGACGCGTCAGGGTCTTCAGGCTGCCGGAAAACGTGTCCATGTCGGCCGAGAAGTCCACCGAAGCGACGATGTCCTCCAGTTTTTCCTGATAGGCCTGATCGTCCAAATCCCCGGCGCCGTCGGTGAGCAGTCCGGCCACCCAACGCGCCAACCCCTCCTTGCCCACCGGATCCAGCGCGGAGCCGCCGGTGAAGCTATAAGCCAGCGCCAGGACCGGAATCGAATGATCCTGGACCAGCCAGGCCGTGAGGCCGCCGGGGCTGGTGACCCGTTCGATGGTGACGGCGTCGGCGGGACGAACCAGCGCCATCCCCACCAGCGCGAGGAAAAACGCGCCAAAAACGCGCAGGGTGCGAACGGACAACATGGTTGAATTCCTCACGACGTCGCCTTGGGAAGAAGAAGCGCGGTGACATGGCCTTTTTGGCCGAGGACGGCGCGCAATCCGGCCAGAACCTGATCGCGCGTCACCGCGGCGATGCGTTCCGGCCAGGTTTCGATTTCGGCGACGCTGCGGCCGGTGGTCAGGCCGGAGCCGAAAACCCGCGCCCCGGCTTGCATCGAATCGAGCGCGTAGACGACGCCGGAAACCATGCGCGCCTTCGCCTCCTCGACTTCCTCGACCGTTGGCCCTTCGGTCAGAAACCCGGCGATGACCGCTTCCATCGCGGCCTCGACCTTGCTCAATTCGACCCCGCTGACCGGCGCGAAGAACAAACCAAAACTGCCATAGTCCAGATTGTCGGAGTCATAGCGGGAGCCCGCCGACGTCGCGATCTTTTGCTTGACGACCAGTTCCTTGTGCAGCCGGCTCTTGACGCTGCCGCCCAGGATCTCGGCGGCCACTTCCAGCGGGTAGGCGTGTTCGGTCGCGCCGCTGACATAACTGGGCGCGAGGAAGAGCCGGCTCCAGGACGGTTCGCGGACGCCATCGGCGCGCAGTTCCACGCGGCGGGCCGCCGTGATCGGCGGTTCCTTGACCCGCACCCGTTCGGGCACCGGGCGCGCCGGGATCACGCCGTAATATTTCTCGGCGAGCGGCTTGAGTTTGGCCATCGTGACGTCGCCCGCGACGATCAAGACGGCGTTGTTGGGGGCGTAGTAGCGACGATACCAATCGACCGCGTCCTGACTGGTCAGCGCCTTGATTTCATGTTCGTAACCGATGATCGGCTTGCCATAGGGATGGTTGAGGTAAAGTGCGGCGTTGACTGCCTCGCGCAACTGGGCGCGCGGATTGGAATCGACGCTCGAGCGCCTTTCCTCCAGCACGACCAGGCGTTCGGGGATGAATTCCTTGTCGGTGAGGATGAGGTTGGTCATGCGGTCGGCTTCCAGACGCATCACGGTCTCGAGTCGATCGGACGCCACGTTTTGGAAATATCCGGTGTAGTCGTGGCTGGTGAAGGCATTGTCGCGTGCGCCGATGCGGCCGATGGCCTTGGAGAAATCGGGTTCGGAAGGCGTGCCCTTGAACATCATGTGTTCGAGCAGATGGGCGATGCCGGTCTTGCCCCGCAGTTCGTCGGCGGAGCCGATCTTGTACCAGACCATCTGGGTGACGACGGGGGCGCGATGGTTCGGAATAACCACGACCTGAAGACCGTTATCGAGGGTAAAGGTCTCGGCGTTGAACATGGCCGCCCGCGCCGGCGGCGTCGCCATCATGAACGTCGTGGCCAAAGCCGCGACCGCTGTCAGAACGCCGTGCCGAGTTACCTGCATGAGATATCCGCCCATCCTGTCGTCCGCCGTACCCATCGCGTAAGGGCGCCGATCGGCCGTAACCAAGCGGCGAACTGGCGATTCTCCGCCGGGCTGCGGCAACCCGCCAATCAATCCTACGTGTCCCGAGTCACGACACCGACGCCCGGGCGCGACTAGAAAATGCCTTCAAAGGCCCCGCGCCGCTTGCGTTTAATGGTCGGCGTATCGCCGGCATTGGCCGGTCGGCCGAGCGCGGCGTTCTGCTGGATTCGCTGAGTTTCCTTGGCTGCATCAACCACATCGCCCTGATCTTCGGGCTTTCGCCAGAAGATGACGCGATCGATGAACGTCTTGTCGTCGTCGGCCAGCTGCGTCGATTCGCGGTCGATCAGGTTGCGGATATTGGGATCGGCCGCGTTCGCCCCGGTCCGCGTCAGCAGCGCGCGTTCGCCTGGCGTGCTGCCGAGCGGCGCGGCCGCGGCGGATTCGCCCGGACCGAGCAGCGCCAGCCGGGCCTGGTTCGTGACCGACCCTTCCTGCGGCCGGGCCGCGCCCGGCTGCGGCGGGCGCAAGGCGTAATTGGGCGGCAGCGTGAGCGGGGCGCGCGCTACGACCTGGAATTCATCAGGTGGGTTCTTGGTAAGCCCGAGGGCTTGGCGGGTCTGGCCGCATCCGGCGAGAAGGCCAAGGACGGCCAGGGCGACGGCAAGCGTCGCGGGACCGCGCCAAGGAGGTTGTCGACGGCCTGGGATCATGTCCCCCTATTTAACCGAGCGCGCGGTCGGGAACAAGCCATCCAGAAGAAGAAGGACAACGCCGACCGTGATCGCCGCGTCGGCGAGGTTGAACGCCGGCCAGTGCCAATCGCCCCAATGGAGGTCGAGAAAGTCGAAAACCGCGCCGAAACGCAGCCGGTCGATGACATTGCCGAGGGCGCCGCCGACGACCAGCCCAATCGCGCAGCCGGCCATCCGGGTCTCGATTCGCGCCAGCCACCACAGCAGACCGGCGACGATGGCAAGGGCGACGATGGCCAGTTCCACGCCCCCCATCGCCAAATCCGCGAACAACCCGAAGCTGATGCCGGTATTCCAGACCGGCACGAGACTGACGAAGGGCGCAAGCTCGACCACCCGCGACGGCGCGGTCAGATAATCGAGCAGCCAGGCCTTGCTCACCTGATCGAAACCGACGATCGTCACCGCCGCCTCCAGCCCCAAGGCACGCGCGGAACGGTTTACGGCCGCGGATGAAACGCCCGGAAGCTGGTCCGGCGTGCCGCTCACCGAGCCGCCGCTTGCGGTGTCACCGCGTCGGCGCATCGGCCGCAAAGATCGGGATGGTCGGCCAGGCGCCCGACCTCGGGGAGCACTTTCCAGCAGCGCTCGCATTTTTGGCCTTGAGCCTTGGCGAAGATGACGGCGACGCCGGGTATGTCGGGCAGGACATAAACATCGCTGGGCACCGTCGCACCCTCCATCGGCCTGATCTCGATCCCGGAGGTGATCGCGACCTCCGCCGGATCGACGCCGGCCAGGGCCGCGCGGTAAGCGGCCTCGGCATAAACGATCGGCGCGGCTTCGAGGCCGGAGCCGATGACCTTGCCGGCGCGGGCGATTTCGAGGGCGCCGGTGACGACCCGGCGCAGGGCCCGGATGCGTGCCCAGGTCTCGGCCAAAGCCTCATTCCGCCAGCCCGGCGGCACGTCGGGGAAGCGGCGCAAGTGCACACTGTCCTCGGCGCCCGACCGCCCGCGGGCAAGCCATGCTTCCTCCGCCGTGAAACACAACACCGGCGCGAGCCAGGCGGTGAGATGATCGAAAAGGATGTCGAGCATGGTGCGGGCGGCGCGGCGGCGCGGCGAATCCGGCCGATCGCAATACAGCGCGTCCTTGCGCACATCGAAATAAAACGCCGACAGGTCCACCGCGCAAAAGGCGTGGAGCGCGGCGTAGAATTGGTGAAACTCGAAATCGGCGCAGGCGCGGCGAAGCTGGACGTCGAGTTCGACCAAGCGATGCAGCACCCAGCGTTCGAACTCGGGCATTTCGGCGGGGGCAACACGCTCCTCCGGCGTAAATCCGGCTACGCTGCCCAGGATGTAACGCAGCGTATTGCGCAACCGCCGATAGATTTCCGATTGGTGCTTCAGGATTTCGGGACCGATGCGCAAATCGTCGGAATAATCGGAAGCGACGACCCACAGGCGTAAGATGTCGGCGCCGTATTTGTCCACGACTTGCTGCGGGGCGACGACGTTGCCCAGCGATTTCGACATCTTCCGGCCTTGTTCGTCGAGCACGAAGCCGTGGGTGAGCACCGCGCGATAGGGCGCCCGTCCGCGCGTGCCGCAGGATTCGAGCAGCGAGGAATGGAACCAGCCGCGATGCTGGTCCGACCCTTCAAGATAGAGCGAGGCCGGCCAGGCGAGATCGGGCCGTTGTTCGAGAACGAAGGCATGGGTGCACCCGCTTTCGAACCAGACATCAACGATGTCGTCGACTTTCCGCCAGGACGCCGGATCGTGTTCGGGTCTCAGGAAACGCGCTGCGGCGCCCTCGCGGTACCAAGAATCGGCGCCTTCGGCGGCGAAGGCCTCCGCGATGCGGGTGTTTACGCGCTCGTCCTTCAGGATTTCGGCGGTGCCGTCGGCGGCTTCGCGCACAAAAACCGGAATCGGCACACCCCAAGCGCGCTGGCGCGAAATCACCCAATCGGGGCGGTTTTCGATCATGCCATTGATCCGGTTCTTGCCGATCCCCGGGACCCAGCGCGTGTCCTCGATCGCAGCCAAGGCCCGTGCCCGCAGCGTGTCCCCTTTTTTCGCCACGTCGCGGTCGAGCGCGATGAACCATTGCGGCGTGTTGCGGAAGATCACCGGCTTCTTGGACCGCCAGGAATGCGGATATTGGTGGGTCAGCCGCGCGCGCGCGATGATCGCGTGGGTTTCCTTCAATGCCGCGATCACCGCTTCGTTGGCGTCGCCTTTGTCGCCTTTTTCGGTGATGACACGTTTGCCGGCAAATCCCGGCGCCTGGTCCGTAAAGAACCCGTCGGCATCCACGGTATACGGGATATGCGGATTGATGCCGCGGTCGGCCAGATTGCGGACATTGGCGGTCCATATTTCAAAATCGTCGCGTCCATGGCCGGGCGCGGTGTGCACGAAACCGCTGCCGGCGTCGGCACTGACATGGTCTCCGGCGAGCAGTGGCACGACGAAATCATAGTGCAAGAACCGGGCGTGCAATGGATGGCTGCATTCAAGCGCGGCGATCTGCGTCGCCGGAACCAAGCGCACGAGTTCGTAGGTCTCTACCTTGGCGGCCTTGAAGACCTCGGCCGCCAGCTTCGTGGCGATCAGATAGAAACCTCCCGCCGGCGCCCAATTGCCTTCCGGCGCGGCCACGGTTTTGTAGAGGCCATATTCGATCTTCGGCGAATAGGAAATCGCCCGATTGCCGGGGATGGTCCAGGGCGTGGTCGTCCAGATCAACACCCGCGCGGCCAGAAGATCGGCCATGCCGCCGGCGCCGGCTTTTATCGGGAAGGCGACCCACACCTGATCCGAGACATAGTCCTCGTATTCGACCTCTGCCTCGGCCAAGGCGGTTTTCTCGACGACCGACCACATGACCGGTTTGGACCCTCGATACAGCAGGCCGTTGGCCGCGAATTTCATCAATTCGCGGGCGATCACCGACTCGGACTTGTGCTCCATGGTCGCATAGGGGTGTTGCCAGTCGCCGATCACGCCCAAACGCTGGAACTCGCCGCTCTGCACCTTCATCCAATGGGCGGCGAAATCCCGGCACTCACGCCGGAAATCGATGATGTCGACCTTGTCTTTGTCCTTGCCCTTGGCCCGGTAATCCTCTTCCACCTTCCATTCGATGGGCAGGCCGTGGCAATCCCAGCCGGGGACATAGTTGGAGTCCTTGCCCAGCATCTGCTGGGTCCGGGAAACGACGTCCTTCAGAATCTTGTTGAGCGCGTGGCCGATATGGAGATTGCCATTGGCATAAGGCGGGCCATCGTGGAGGACGAATTTCTCCAACCCGCGGGAGGCAGCCCGCGTGCGGCCGAACAGGTCCATGTCGCGCCAACGCGCCAGCAGCTCGGGCTCGCGTTTGGGCAATTCGGCCTTCATCGGAAAATCCGTGCGCGGCAGAAAGACCGTGGCCTTGTAATCGGTCATTGCAGTCTCCGTGGGCGCCTGCCGCAGGCGGCGCGCAAGAATGCAGCCACCGGGACAGCCGGGTGGGGCGGAGATGAGTTCCTAGGGATGGACACGACGCGCAAACTCCTCGGGCAAGAACCACGACAATACAGCAAACACCTCCCGGCCCCGGTTTAGGGCCGAGCCGGTAATTCGCCCGGTCGCCGCGCAAATGAGGAGTGCTACGGTCATCGCGGGATAATAAAAATGGCGCCGGAGTCCGTCAATCGACTCAGGGTTTCACCCGCGCGGCAATCGGGACCGCCAAGCGGCGACGGGCGTCATCGGCATCGCGGGCGATCTGCGTCTTCAGCGCCTCCACCCCGTCGAATTTGCGCTCGGGTCGAAGGAAAGCCGACAGCGCCACGCAAACCCGCCTGCCGTAAAGGTCGCCGTTGAAGTCGAAGACGTGGGCCTCGAGAAGCTCCCGGTTTCCCCCGAAGGTCGGCCGATTGCCGAGATTGGCCACGCCCGCATACGCCTCGCCGCTCTCGCCGGCCACTCGTATGCGCGTGGCGTAGACGCCGAAGGCGGGGCGGAGGATATCGCCGAGCCAGAGATTGGCCGTGGGGAAACCAAGAAGGCGCCCGCGACGTTCACCGCGCAGCACCCGGCCTTCGATTTCCCATTCGCGCCCGAGCAAGAGGGCGGCGGCATCTGGCCGTCCCGAACGCAGCAGATCGCGGATGCGCGAGGACGACACCGAACCCTCGCCGCCCTCGTTCACCGCATCCAGACAATCAACCTCGATGCCGGCGGGGACCGCCAGACCGCGAAGGGTTTCGACATTGCCGGCGCGCGCACGCCCGAAGGCGAAACTGCGGCCGACGACGACCTGGCGCGCGCCTAACGCGCCGGCGAGGACATCATCCACGAACGCGGCTGGGCTGGTTTGCGCCATCGCCCGGTCGAAGCGCGGCACGAACAGGAAATCGACACCCAGACCGGCGAGCAGGCCGAATTTCTGGCGCAGTGTCGTCAGCCGGAACGGGGGTTGGCCGGGCGCGAAATAGGCACGGGGATGGGGCTCGAAACTGAGAACGGCCAGCGGAGCGGCACGCCGATCGGCCGCCGCCCGGGCGGCCCCGATCACGGCACGATGGCCACGATGAACGCCATCGAAATTGCCGATGGCGACGACCGCGCCGCGCGCGGCGGCCGGCACGGTTCTAAAATCCCTGATTAGGCGCATAAGGGTTTGGCGAGGCTGAATCCGAAAAAGGGAGTGCGGCGGACCGGACCGAGACTACAGGGCCGGCGGATTCCGCGCGAGCGCACCCTGGCGGGGTTGGTGGGCGATTTAGGCCGGGGCTGGCGCGGCGGCGGAATTCTTCGCGTTCTGGTCGCCGGCGGCCGGCGCTCGGGGAACCATGATGACGGCCTCGCCATCGATGACGACTTTGTCGCCGACGGAGCAAACGGTCGTCAGCACGACGCGGCGTTTCTCCGGGATGATCTCGGTGATGGTCGCCCGCGCCTGGACCGTGTCGCCGGACCGTACCGGCGCCTTGAACCGAAGATTCTGGCTCACATAGATGCAACCCGGACCGGGCAGCTTGGTTCCGATCACGGTCGATAGGAGGCTGGCGGTCAGCATCCCGTGGGCGATGCGCCCGCCGAAAATCGTCGCGGCCGCGAAATCCTGATTGAGGTGGACCGGGTTAACGTCTCCGGAGATGCCAGCGAATAACACGACATCGGCCTCGGTGATCGTCCGGGCGTAAAGCGCCGTCATGCCGACCGACAGCTCTTCCAGATAATAGCCGCGCAATTCGTCGAAGTTGCCCTGGGTCGTCGGCATCGAGAAACGAACTCCCCACTCGGTTGGAGTCGCGCGCGATGCAGCGCCGCGCAACAATTGTGCGGCGCAATATAGTCAGTCGGTCTCCGGCAGGGAAGCCCCTCGTTCTTCGTCGCCGAGCTTATGCTACACTGCACGCGGGGGGTCGGGCGATGGGGGCAATCGAAGAAAAGTCATTGGATGGCATTACTCTGCTTGCCGGCGTACCGGCCGCTACACGGCGGCAGATCGAACAGCGTTGCAAATGGCGGCGCTACACGCCCAACGAGCAGGTAATCGATCGGCACAGCGATTCCCGCGACGTGTTTCTCATTGCCCGCGGCCGGGTGAGGGTGGTGAATTACTCGATGTCCGGCCGCGAGGTTGCGTTCGACGATATCGATGCTGGCGGCTGTTTCGGGGAATTGGCCGCGATCGACGGCGAACCGCGCTCCGCCAATGTGGTAGCCGTCACCGACAGCACGGTCGCGGCGTTGTCGCCCGAAACCTTCACCCAGATGCTGCTCGACCATCCCGAGATTGGCATTCGCCTCATGCGCCGGTTGGCGCGGATGGTGCGCCAGTCCACGGTGCGGATCATGGATTTGAGCACACTGGGCGCCAACAACCGCATCCATGCCGAAATTCTTCGCCTCGCCGCGCCAACCGAGAAAAGCGATCACAGCGCCAATATCAATCCCGTGCCGCTCCATGCCGATATCGCCAGCCGGGTGAGCACGACCCGCGAGACCGTCGCTCGGGTCCTCAACGATCTCGCCCGACAAGGGTTGTTGCAACGCGAAGGCGACGCGCTGGCGATTTGCGATCTCCGCCGCCTGCGCAAGATGGTCGAAGAATTCCGCGGCGAATGACGCGCGGCGGCCGCCATCGGCTTGTTGTCCTCGCCGGATTGTGGTGGGTGGCCGGCGCCGGGGCCATGGCGCAGACCGCGGTTACGCCACCCAGTTCACTACAAGAGGGAACACCCGCCGCCGCGGCCGAGCGCGAGGCCTTTCTCGACCTCGCCAGGACCGCCGAACTGGTGCTTGTCCTGGTGGAGGAGCTGCGGCGCAAGAACGCCGCGCTCACGACGCGCGTGGCCGAACTGACCGACCTCCTCGACATCGAACGTCAAACCACGACGGAAATGCGCCTGGCCCAGCAGCAACTCTCGGCGCTGCTCGGAGAAGCCGACAGAACCGGGAACGAGACTTCGCGGCGACTGGCATCAATGGAGGAGGAGGCAAGCCGCCTCGCGCGACGGGTCAAGGAGTTCGAGGATCGCGCGACCGCCGAGCGACGCATCGCCGCCGCGGCGCAAAGTCAGATCGAAATCCTCAACGGCCAGATCGGGGCATTACGCCGTCAAATCGCCGATATCGACGCGGCGTTGAAGCTTTCAAAATCCAAGGAGACCGAAAGCCAGGTCACGATCGCCGAACTCGGCCGCCGGCTGAACGCGGCGCTCGCTCAAAAGGTCGAGGAGCTGGCTCGTTACCGCTCGGAATTTTTCGGGCGCCTGCGCGAAAGCCTCGGAGACCGCCAGGACATGCGCGTGGTCGGCGATCGCTTCGTGTTTCAGTCGGAGGTGCTCTTCGCACCGGGGTCGGCGGAGCTGGGCGAATCGGCCCGACGCCAACTCGATGCCCTGGCGCGGGCACTGTCCGACATCGCCGGCAAGATTCCGCGCGACCTCGATTGGATATTGCGTGTCGACGGCCACACCGACACGGTGCCCATTCGCAGCCGGGAATTTCCCTCGAACTGGGAGCTATCGACCGCGCGCGCGCTCGCGGTGACGAAATATCTGATCGGCCAGGGTGTGCCGCCGGTGCGCGTCGCCGCCGCCGGATTCGGCGAGTATCACCCGCTCGACCCTCGCGCCGATGAAATCGGCTTCCGCCGCAATCGCCGGATCGAATTCAAGCTGACCGAGAAATAGGCGGCGCGGCGGCCTTGACGGCGCGCAAGGTGATCGACATTTCGTAATCCGGATCGCGGTGTTCGAGTTCGACGCGCGATAATTCATGCACCGCCAATCCCTGGAGAAAGGCGACGGCCGCCAGCACGTTTCCCTTTGCCTCAACAACGACGTTGGCCTCCCCGAAGGGCTCGCCAAACAGCTTGCGCGCGGCGATCGAGGTCAGCCGCCAATGGTCGTACCAGCCTTCCTGCGCATCCTTGGCGATTTGGGAAATGCCCGGAAACGTCGCGAGCAGCACGCCGCCGGGCTTGAGGATGCGGTGCAGATTGCCGATGGCGCCCCTGAAGTCGTAGAGCAGCTGTAGGGTCTGGGTGAAAATGACGCAGTCGAACGCGTCCGCCGGCAATTTCCGCCCGGTTTGCAGATCGTCGACGATCGTGACTCCGGGCTTGCCCTCGCGCTGGAAAAGAACGTCGCTCCTTCCCACGCGCCGGCCGCCGAAGCGGCGCGTGTATTGATTGTCGCCCATTTCGAGCACCCGCCCCCGAATATCCGCCGCCCGGAGGGCCAGGAAGTTCTCGATGTAATAACGGTCGATCGGCGTTCCGCGATCGGCGCCGAATTGCCGGCTGAAGGGCTGGAGGCGCCACAAATCCTGGGGCATCGGGCGACGAAATCCTTGGCCAATCGATAGAATTGACGTTAGTCGGACGCGGCTTTGGTGACAATGCTTCAGTTTGGCCAAGAGCGACGCGAAAGTCGGCCCTACGGTCTCGACAGCCCGAAGCTCTCCATCGTCCCATCGACGAGGAATTGGACCGCGAGCGCCGCCAGCACGATGCCGAGCGTACGGCTGACCACATTCGTGCCGGTGACCCCGAGAAGGCTCACCATCCTCGACGCAAAGAGAAGCGCCACGAGGGTGAGACACAGCGCCACCATCAGCACCATGATGAACCCGGCCTGGCCGATTGGGTCGCCCCGCAATCGGCTCATGAGGAGAACGACGGAGGTCATCGCACCGGGCCCCGCGATCAGCGGAATGGCCAGCGGAAAGACGGAAATGTCGGATTTGCTCTCGGCTTCCCGATCCTCCGCGGCGGTCATCGATCGCAATCCGGTCTGGCGCGCGAAGACCATGTCCGTGGCCAAGAGAAAAAGAAGAACGCCGCCGGCGATCTTGAACGCGGGCAGCGTGATTCCCAAAACACGCAGCAGAAACTCGCCCAGAAAAGCGAAGACCAGCAGGACGATTCCGGCGATGAGGATGCCGCGCAGAGCCGTCCGGCGCCGCTCGGCATCGGGAAGACCGCGCGTGAGCCCGACGAAAATCGCCGAGATGCCCACTGGGTCGATGATGACGAGTAGGGCGATGAGGTTGTAGAAGACGGTGACCGCCATAGCCGATTCAGGCACGGCAATCGAAAGCGAGTCAATCTTGTCCCTCACCGCCGCCGCATCGGAATTGGCGGCTTCGCCCGACGATCCGCGGGCCCGGCCGAAGCTGCGCTTGCTCCCCGGCCGGCATCGGCGCGCCGCCGCCGGCCATCCTTGGGTCTATTCCAACGAGATCGCGATGGATGCAGCCGCCAAGGCACTGGTACCCGGCACGATCGTGACCCTAGCCGCCGCCGAGGGCCCGTCCTTCGCGACCGCCGCTTTTAATCCACATCCGCTGATCAGCGCGCGGGTCCTGTCCTTCGATCCAGCCGAAACGATCGACGCGGCGTTCCTCGCGCGGCGAATCGAGGCCGCGCTTGACCTGCGCGAACGATTCTATGGGTCTCCGTTTTACCGGCTGGTCCACAGCGAGGCCGATGGCTTGCCCGGGCTGATCGTCGATCGGTTCGGCGATCACCTCGTCATCCAGGTCAACAGCGCCGCCATGGAGATGCTCTGGCCGATTCTGTGGGAGGATTTGGAACGGCTCCTCAGACCGCGCGTGGCGATCCTGCGCAACGATTCGGCGGCGCGCGCCCAAGAAGGGCTGAAGGAGGAGACGCGTGTCATCAAAGGAGACGTCACCGGCCCGGTGGAAGTGCTGGAGAACGAAACGCGATTTCTCGCCGACCTCCTCACCGGGCAAAAGACGGGATGGTTCTTCGACCAACGGGAGAATCGGCGCGCCGTCGCCTCCTTGGCCCAGGGGCGCCGAGTCCTCGATCTTTACAGCTATGGCGGCGGCTTTGCCCTGGCGGCGGCGCGTGCCGGCGCTCGCGACATCGTCGCCGTCGATCGTTCGGCCCCGGCTTTGGCGCTGGCCGAAGCGGCCGCACGCCTCAATGGCGTGGCCGCGGCTTGCCGCTTTGTCCGCGCCGAGGTTTTCGCGGAAATGGCCCGGCTTGACGAAGCGGGCGAGCGATTCGATGTCGTCGTCGCCGATCCCCCGGCCTTCGTCAAATCGAAGAAGGACCTCGGCGCCGGCGTTAAGGGCTACCGCAAGATGACGCGCCTCGCCGCGAAGCTGGTGGCGCCGCGTGGCCTGTTATTTGTCGCCTCTTGTTCGCACAATGTCGAGTTGGCGATGTTCGCGGACCAAATTCGCCGAGGAATTTCCGACGCGGAACGACACGGTCGCATTCTGTCCACGACCGGGGCGGGGCCGGATCACCCGGTTCATCCCTTCCTGCCGGAATCCGCCTATCTGAAAGCGCAACTTCTTCAATTGGACTGAATCGGGCTATTGGCGAGCTGGACTTTCACCGCCCGATCCCGCCAGCAGAGTCCATCCAGCGCCTAGTGTTTGCCGTCATAGGCGCTTTGGATCAGGGCAAACACGGTGCCGACACCAACGGCGAACACAACCAGACCGGCGCCATATATGAAATCATTGGTACCCTTCGCCGCCATGAACAACCCGGCCACGCTGAGAGCACCCCCATAAATTCCGGCCAACCACTTTCCGTATGGAAGCATCATCGTCCCCCTTTCAAATGCCGCCTATGCAGCCTCGTCCACGGGCAAGGCCAGATGAAACACAGTACCCGCCGACGAGGACTCCGCCAGTTCAATATCCCCACCGTGCGCCCGCATCAAGTCGCGCGCGATGGCAAGGCCGAGACCGGTGCCGCCCGGACGGGCCGACCCGGCGAAGGGCTGAAACAGCTTGTTGCGCGCTTTCGCCGGCACGCCCGGCCCGTCATCGCGCACTTCGACCACCAATCTTCCGGGAATCAGACGGGTTCGCACCTGGACGTTGTTCGCCCCCGCCTCGGCGGCGTTACGGCCGAGATTGACCAGAACGCGGAACAGCTGCTCGGCGTCGGCTTCGACTTCGACATCGCGATGGACGATGTTCTGCCATTGGGCGCGATTGGCGGTGAGCAACGCAACGACCTGACCGACATCGTCGATCAACGGCCGAAGAGTGAACCGGCGCATCTTGGGTTGGGGCGGCTGATCGCGCGCGAAATCCAGCGTCTGGCCGCACAGGGCGACGGCGCGATCGACGGCGCCGAGAAGGTTGGGGGCAAGCTTTTTGACATTGGGGTCGGTGCTGTCGGCGAGCCGGTCGGACAGCAATCGGACGGTGGACAGGATGTTGCTGAGATCGTGGTTGATCTTGGTCACGGCCGAACCGAGCGCGGCGAGACGGGCCTGTTGGGCCAGTGCCAACCGCAATGCCTCTTGCATGTTGGCAAGCTCGCGCTGCGCGACGCCGATCTCGTCGGTTCGGCGTCCTGGGCGAAGGACGCGGCGCGCATCCTCTGGAGCCTCGCGGAAGGCGGCGATGCTGTCGATCAGACGGCGCATCGGTCGAACCGTCAACCATTGCAGGCTGAGGAAAACCAGGGTGGCGGTGATCAGCGAAATGACGATCGACAGGGCCAAGATACGCTCGGAATAGTCCAGCATCGCCACGCGCATCGGCTCTTCGTCGATGTGGGTCTCGACGACGACGCCGAAATCGAGCGTCGAGTCGCCCAAGACACGCAGCACTCGGTTCGAGCGTTGAAACAACGTCGCCATCGCGTCGGCGACCAGTTGCGTGGCCGTGGCTTGGCGCAGGTCCACGGTCAGATCGGGCGCCGGCGGAGGTTCGGTGACAAGCATGACGCGCAGCCGGCCGGGCCGGTGCAGGATCACCGCATGGGTCTCGGCATGGCGCAAGAGCGCGATGTTCAACTCCTCGCCAACCATGAAATCCGGCGTCGCCTCCAGCGCCAGCGTCGCAAGCTGGGCCGCGGCGATCCGTTCGGCGAGATATGTCTTTCGGAAATTCGCGATCGACGGGACATAGATCAGCACCTCGCTGAGCATGACAAAGGCGACGGTCATGACCAGAAGGCGCGCCGACAGCCCAAAGACCACGGGCGGCAGTTTGCGGGTCGGTCCTAACACGGCATCACCATACCACGCCGATCAGGCGGCCGGGATCGCCTGGCCGCGAAAGGCAGGGGGATCGCGATCATCCGAATCGAGCCAGAAAACGGACGAGCCGCCGGGTTCGCGGCCCGAAAAGGCTGGGCGCGAAAAAACTCCCCGCGGCGCGCTTGGAAACCTCCCCCAAGGTGGGATAGGGCACGATCATGCCTGCGACCGCGCCGATCGAGAGGCCCTTTGAAAGGGCCAATACCCAGAGGTTGATGAGTTCACCGGCTTCACGGCCGACGATGGCGGCGCCCAGGATGCGGCCGCGCGTCGTCGTCACGACCTTGATCATGCCCTCGATGTTGCGCTGGGTGCGGGCGCGGTCGTTTTCGGCGAACGACCAGCGCAGGACACGAATGTTCCCGTGGGCCGCACGCGCCTCGTCCTCGGTTTGTCCGACCTGCGCCAGTTCCGGATCGGCATAGGTCACGCGCGGCACCGCGCGATCGTCGATCCGCGCCGGCAGGCGGAACAGGATGTTGCGCAGCACGATGCCGGCGTGATAGCCGGCGACATGGGTGAATTGGAAGGATCCCGCGACGTCGCCGATGGCATAGATGCGGCGATTGGTGGTTCGCAGCCGGCAGTCGACGGTGACGCCGGTCGCGGTATGGGCCACGCCCGCTTCAACCAAACCCAGGCCCGAAATATTTGGGCGGCGGCCCACGGCCACCAGAAGGTGGGAGCCGGCAAGCTCATCGGCGACACCCGTCGCGCTCGCCAACCTCAGCCTAACCCCATCGGCGCTGGGATCGACCCGAACCACGCGCACGCTCTCGCGGATCTCGACCCCTTCGGCGCGCAGCGACCGCCGCACGAATTCGACCAGCTCGGGATCGTCTTTGCCCAGGATGGACGCCATCTCGACAATGGTGACGCGGGCGCCAAGCCGGCGGTGGGCCTGAGCCAGTTCGATGCCGATGGGACCGCCGCCCAGGACAAGCAAATGCGGCGGCCGCGTCTTCAAATCAAAGATCGATTCATTGGTGAGGTAGGACACATCCTCAAGACCGGGAATCGGCGGAATGAAGGGCGACGATCCGGTGGCGATGACAAATCGCCGGGCCCGGACGATGTCGTTGCCGGCGATCAGTTCCCGCGGGTTCGCAAAACACGCCGTGGCGGCGATGACCCTGACGCCGAGGCCTTCAAAGCGCTCGGGCGAATCATGGGGCGCGATATCCGCGATGACCCCGTGAACAAAATCGTGGACGCGGCCGAAATCGATCTTCGGCTCGCCGGCATCAACGCCGAAAAGCGGCGCCCCGCGCACCGCGGCGGCCGCGGCCGCCGCCGCGAGCAGCGATTTTGAGGGCACGCAGCCGGTATTCAGGCAATCGCCGCCCATTCGGCCACGCTCGATGAGGGCGACCGACGCACCCATTTGAGCGGCGCCGGCGGCCACGGACAGGCCCCCCGACCCACCGCCGATGACACCGATGTCGACCTCGATGACCGCCATGGCGAGCCTGTTTAGCGGCCGGCGGTCAAATGCCGAAAGACGACCGGCGAGAGGGCCAGCGCTGCCAGGCCGATCAGCGGGAACAAAATCTCGGCCCTGAAAATCGCATGAAGATCCGGCGTGGCGCCTTCGTCGAAGATCATGCCAAGACCGTTGCCGACGCCGGCATAGATAACGGCAGCGGGAATGATGCCGATAACCGTCGCCAAGGCGTAGGTAGCGAGGCGTACGTTCAGGAAGGCCGCGGCAAGATTGACGAGCCAGAAAGGAAAAACCGGTATCAAACGCAGCACGAGGAGGTAGTTGAAGGCGTTTTTCTTGAAACCAGCTTCCACGCGCTTAAGCGTTGGACCGGCGCGGGCGCGTAAGGGTTCTCCCAGCGCAGTCCGCGCGGCCAGAAAAACCAGGGTCGCGCCCAGCGTCGCGCCGATAATGGCGAAAACGGCGCCCCAAAACGGGCCGAACAGGAACCCCGATGAAACCGTGAGCAGCGCGGCGCCCGGAATGGAAATTGCCGCCGCGAAAGCGTAAACGAGGGCGAAGGCCGCGCCGGCCCATAGACCGTCGGTTTCCACCCAGCCCCGCAGCATCTCTCGATTGTCGCGCAGCGCCGAGAAGGTCAAATAACGATCGAGCCCAAACCACCAAAAGCCGATCAGACCAAGGATCAGCACGGCCAGCGGAACTATACGCAGCAGTGTCTTCCGTCGCTTGATCGTTGGCTCCACATCGTCACTCCGGCTCGGCAGCGCCAGGGGGCCACCGCGATGAGGCACCCTGTTTAGCACAGAAGGCGCCCGCGCGAGGGGCACAGGACGCAGCCGGCGCCCGAGAATATCAATCATCCGCGCATTGACTTCGCCCAACCGCGCCCGTATACACCGGCGTCTATTGGAATTACCGCCGGCCGGCCGGCAGGTTCACGGAGAGTCGTCGTGAAGCGGACGTATCAGCCCAGCAAGCTCATTCGCAAGCGTCGGCACGGTTTCCGGACACGCATGGAAACGGTCGGCGGGCGCCGCGTCATTTCCAGTCGCCGATCCAAGGGGCGTAAGCGTCTTTCTGCGTGACTATGCGCGATGAAGTGGGCCGGCTTCGCCATCGGCCCGACTTCCTCCGCGTCGCCGGTACGCGCCAGAAAGCGGTCGCCCCCGGCTTGATCCTACAGGTCGGCAAGCGCGGCGACGTTGGGGACGCACAGCCGGCAATTCCGCGCGTGGGCTTCACGGTGACGCGCAAGGTCGGCTCCGCGGTGGTCCGCAATCGGGCAAGGCGGCGATTGAAAGCGGCGGCGGCGGCGATTTTCCCCGCCCATGCCCTGCCCGGCCTTGATTATGTGGTGATCGGAAGGGGTGCGACTTTGGGGCGGCCTTTTATTCTTCTGATCGAGGATTTGACGACGGCCATGCGGCGACTCAACGCTTATCGAAACCAATCCGAGAGTCCGACGGCATGATTTCGGCCGCGCGCGCGATCGGGGGCCTGATCGAGGTCTATCGGTGGCTGGTGTCGTCGGTGATCAATGCGTTCATGCCCTTCACCGTTTCCGGGTGCCGCTATTGGCCAAGTTGTTCCCAATACGCGCAGGAAGCCGTGCTGCGCCACGGAGCCGTTGCGGGCGGTTGGCTCGCGCTTCGCCGAATCCTGCGTTGCCATCCTTGGGGCGGCCACGGCCATGATCCCGTTCCCGAAATGCCGGCGTCCGCGTCCGATTGTTGCGGCCTAAATCGGTCGAAACCCTGACGAATCGGCTTAACGGCCGGTTCCTATTGGCGTCACCCCATGAATGAACAACGCAACCTGATTTTGGCGATCGTCCTGTCGGTTGCCATCGTGCTCGTCTTTGAATTTCTCTATCAGAGGCCGATCCGCGAGCTGGATCGCCTGCGTGAACAACAGACGGCCGCGACCACCGCTCCGGCCGCCAAAGCCCCGGGTGCCGCTGCGGTCGGGTCGCCAACACCGGGACTGCCGGGATCACCCCCGGCCTCGCCGCAAAGCGCCGCCCCACGACCGGCGCCGGATATCGCGTCCGCGCCGCGCGTCAGGATCACCTCGTCGCGCCTGACCGGGTCACTATCGCTGCGCGGCGGTCGCATCGACGATCTGGCGATGGTGGATTATCGCGAGACACCCGACCCACGAAGCGCCCCGATCGTTCTGCTCTCACGGGCCGGCGCCGCGGGCGCCTATTACGCCGATTTCGGCTGGTCGGCGGTCGATGCGTCGGTACCGGTGCCCACGCCCGACACCTTGTGGCGGGCGGACCGCAACGACCTATCGCCGGATTCGCCGGTCACGCTGACCTGGGACAATGGACAAGGGCAGCGTTTCACCCAGCGTTACGAACTCGACCGCAATTACATTTTCACGGTGACCCAGCGCGTGGAGAACACCGGCACGAACCCGGTGACTCTGCATCCATTTGGGCTGGTGGTACGAAGCGGCACACCGGTGACCTCGGGCTACTACATCCTGCATGAGGGACCCGTCGGCGTCTTCAACGACGTGTTGAAGGAGGCCAGCTACGAGGACCTTCGCGCCAAACCGATTCTTGAACAGACGACCGGTGGCTGGATCGGCATCACCGACAAATATTGGCTGGTTGCCCTCGCCCCGAATCAGAAAACCGAGACGCGCGCCCGGTTCAGCCACGGACTCAACGCCGGCATCGATCAATACCAGGTGGACGTGATCGATGCCACCGCGCGTACCGCCGCCCCGGGCGGCGCGATCGAGGCCTCCACTCGCCTCTTCGCCGGCGCCAAGGAGGTCAAACTCCTCGACGAATACACCGCATCGCTCAACATCGCCCGCCTCGATCTGGCTGTCGATTGGGGCTGGTTCCCCTTCCTGACCCGCCCGATCTTCTTCGTGCTCGAGGAATTCAAGGCTTGGATCGGGAATTTCGGCCTGGCGATCCTTCTGCTGACTCTGATCATCAAACTCGCCTTCTTCCCGCTCGCCAACAAATCCTACCGGGCGATGAGCAAGATGAAGACCATGCAGCCGGAGATGACAAAGCTGCGCGAGCGCTATGCCGACGACAAACAGCGCATGAACCAAGAATTGATGGCGCTCTACAAACGGCAAGGGGCCAACCCGCTTGCCGGGTGCCTGCCCATCGTCATCCAAATTCCGGTGTTCTTCGCGCTCTACAAGGTCCTGTTCGTGACCATCGAGATGCGGCACGCTCCCTTCTACGGCTGGATCCACGACCTTTCGGCCGCCGATCCGACCTCGCTGTTCAATCTATTCGGCCTGATTCCGTGGACGCCACCAGATCTGCTGCACATCGGCGCTTGGCCGCTGATCATGGGCGTCACGATGTTCCTCCAGATGAAGCTGAACCCGCAGCCACCCGATCCGATCCAGGCCAAGGTGTTCATGCTGATGCCGGTGATCTTCACGGTCATCTTGGCGCCTTTCCCGGCTGGGCTTGTGATCTATTGGGCGTGGAACAACGTGCTGTCGGTGCTCCAGCAATGGCTGATCATGCGGCAAACCGCGGCGGCTTCGACAACCGAGGCGCCGACAAATGCCCCACCCAAGAAGTGATCCAGTCCACACCGCCGGAGCCCTCGGACCAGGCGATCGATGAAGCGGCCATTGAGGCGGGTCGACGGCTGTTCGCGCGCGAATGCACGTTCATCGCCGGCGCCTCGCGTTTGGATTCCGTGCCGATAGGCGGCCTTCCCGAAATCGCCTTTGCCGGCCGCTCCAACGTTGGAAAATCGAGCCTTGTCAATGCCTTGACCGGACGCAAGACACTCGCCCGCGTGTCCCGGACGCCGGGCCGCACACAACAAATCAATTTTTTCAGCCTCGATGACCGGCTGGGTCTCGTCGATCTACCCGGCTACGGTTTTGCCCAAGCCTCCAAACAACGCGTCGCCGACTGGACGGCTCTGATTCGCCTCTACCTCAAGGGCCGTCCGAGCCTGCGCCGCGTGTGCCTGTTGATCGATGCCCGTCACGGGTTCAAGGACATCGATCGCATGATCGCGACGGAATTGGACGCGGCCGCAGTTTCCTACCAACTTATCCTAACCAAGGCCGATCAGTTGGCCCCACGCGAACTTGCCGATGCCATCGAGAGCCTGCGCGGCGAGATTTCCAGCCACCCGGCGGCCCATCCCGACATCCATGCGACGAGCGCCCAAGATGGGGGAGGCATTGCGGTCCTGCGTGGGGCTCTGGCCGCCCTGGCAGCGCCGGAGTCGATCCGCTAGAGTGCGCCGCCATGAGCAGGACGATCGATAAATCCCGCGAAGCATGGCTCGCCAAGGCCAAGACGCTGTCCGAGGCGTTGCCCTACCTTCGTCGCTATGCCGGCAAGACTTTCGTGGTCAAATATGGCGGTCACGCCATGGGTGACGACACCGTCACGGAGACCTTCGCCCGCGACGTTGTCTTGCTGAAGCAGGTCGGCATCAATCCGATCGTCGTCCATGGCGGCGGGCCGCAGATCGGCCAGATGCTGGAGCGCCTGAAGATCAAGAGTTCGTTCATCGATGGGTTGCGCGTCACCGACCGCGACACCGTCGAGATCGTGGAAATGGTGCTGTCCGGATCGATCAACAAACAGATCGTGGCCGCCATCAACGCTGCCGGCGGCCTCGCGGTCGGGTTATCCGGCAAGGACGGCAATCTGATCCAGGCACGGAAGCTGAAACGCACGCGCCGCGAGACCGATTCAAATATCGAGAAGATTCTCGATCTCGGTTTCGTCGGCGAGCCGCGTCGCGTCAATCCGAAGATACTCGCGACGTTCGCGGCGTCGGACATCATCCCGGTGATCGCGCCCATCGGGGTCGGGTCGCAGGGCGAAACCTACAACATCAACGCCGATACCGTGGCCGGCGCCGTCGCCGGCGCGGTGAATGCCGCGCGTCTTGTCCTCCTGACCGATGTCGCGGGCGTTCTCGACAAATCCGGGCGGCTCATCTCGGAAATGACCATCGACGAAGCGCGCGGCCTCATCCGCGACGGTACAATCCATGGCGGGATGATACCCAAGGTCGAAACCTGCATCTCCGCCGTCGAAGAAAGCGCCGAGGCCGCCGTCATCCTCGACGGGCGCGCGCCCCACGCGGTGCTCGTCGAAATATTCACCGAACGCGGCGCCGGGACGTTGATCAGCGCCAGGTGAACAATTGGTACGTGGCTTGCGGCGTCGGCTCGGGTCAAACGCCGAAGAACTCAAGTTGCCAGGTCATCTCCTCGTCGGTTAGCGGATAGGCCGCACCCGGCCTCGGCTGCGCGACGGCACGCGGGCTGATGCCGGCCAGCTTCATTTGCAGTTGAGTGGCCACGCGCATACTCAATCCGGCTCGCCAAGCCAGTGAGACCATAGCCTTGGCGCTACGCGAGGCGACGATTTGGGTCACGACGGAGGGCGGCAGGTTGGCGCGCACGGCCAGCGCCGCGTTGACAAACACGCGGTCGCCGCGGCCGGCGACGCTAGGACCGCATCCTCCGTCAACTTGCCGGCGACCTGCAGGGCCCGCGCGCGTTCGAGCGGCGTTTCCTCGATCACATCGTCTTCGTCGTCGAACACCGTTTTTTTCGGCGTGCTGGCGACCCAACCCGTGTCTTCGTCGTCGTCCCGCGGGCCGGGTGCCGCGCGCGAGCCGCTGGGCTGGGTCGCCGCCCAAGCCGGCTCGTCATCGTCGAGGGGAGTCACTTTCGGTTTGGTGGGCACTTGCGGCGCGGACGGGCGACTGGTCCCCGCTCCCGGCGCCTGGGAAACATCGCCGGGCTTGCGGCGAGAGGGCAATCCCGCCTCCGCGGAACCCGGCTCATCGGGCAGCGCCGGGTTACGCCGTCCATCGGGTGACAGGTGTTGAACTTGGTTGCTGCCGGCCGCCGCCCAATCGGGTTCACTCTTGTCCGCTCCCGTGTCCGGGCCGGCGGGCGAGGGGCTCTCGATCGCGTCCCACTCCTCTTCGCTCTTGGGGCCATTCGCCGGGGCCTTGTTTGTCGGCCGCGGCGCGTCGAGTTCGGGCGACTCCCGCCCGGGCCGGCGGGCGACTTCGGCGGACTCCGCCGTTGCCGCCGGGGCCGCGGATGTCTTTGCCCAACGCAGTTCGCCATCGGCGGCCAGTCGACGCCGCATTTCCGAGGCGATTTCGCTGACCGTCGTCGAATCGAGGTCGGGGTGTTTCTTCAAATGTTCGATCAGATTTTCGGCCACGAAACTGGCCAGCCGCTTTGCCGCGGCGGCGGGAAGTTGCGGACGATGAACAAGGGGTGCATGCCACGCCTCAACGGCGTTGGCCTTGTCGATGATGAAGTCGAGTGTCTCTTCGCGAATTTGCGCGCTGGAATTGGCTAGCAGCACCGCGACCGCCGGCACATCCTCGGTCGCAACGATGGCGTCGGAAACCTGTCCGCCCAGTCCCGCGCGCCGCGAGATCGCCCCAAGTGCGCCGCTGGAGGGGCTGGCGCCGATAATCTCAAGCAGGTCTTCATCGGTCAGGAGGGGCGAAAACTGCAAGACCGGCGCGGCGACTTCCAGGGCGGCGTCGCGGCTGAGATGTTTGATGACGCTGCGCGGCGCGTCGGCAACGTCCTTCAGTGTCTCCGACAGTATTTGGCGCACACGAGTCACCTGATCGCGCGCCAAAGTCTCCAATACCTCGGTCACGCGCAGCTGAACCTGGCGGCGTTCGTCGGCGGACAAGTTCGGGGCCAGGCGTCCGACTTTGCGCACGAGGTTTGAGCGGACCTCTTCGCTTTCGTCGCGCGCGAGGATCAAATCGGCCTGAACCGGGGTCTGCGCGTTGAGCGCGATCTGGCGGCGCACTTCGGCCGATGCGTCCCCGGCCAGGTAATAGAGGATTTCGGGCCGCACATCCTCGCGGGCCGCGAGCTTCCGGCGCACTTCGGCGTCCGGGTGCCGCGCGAGCCGCTTGGCTTCATCGTATGAAGAAGACCGCGGAGGATTCGTCATGCCGGACCGTTCCTGGGCTCGGCCGCCGGCGCCGGCGAAAGCGTGTGTGTTTCGGGTCGGGCGCGCCCCGGCGAAGAAACCGCCGCCTGTTTTTCCATGGCCGCCATGATCGCCGTCGTTCCCTTGGGCCGTCAAGCGTCGCCTGACCTACCGTTGACATGCCCGGTTCGCTGTCACATCTTCGCAGCCTTCCCGCGCCAAGCCGCCCCAAGGACATGCCATGAACGCCGTTCAGTTGCAGCAAACAATCGAATCCGCCTGGACATCGCGCGAATCGATTGGATCAACCACGCGCGGCGCGGTCCGCGACTCGGTGGAGGCGGTGCTGGACGGTCTTGATGCCGGGCGATTGCGCGTGGCCGAAAAAAGCGATGGCCAGTGGCAGGTTCATCAATGGCTGAAAAAAGCGGTGCTTCTGTCGTTCCGGCTTTCGGAATCGGTGCCCATGCCCGGCGGCGCCGTCGACCCGTCGCGCGGGCCGAGCGGTTGGTTCGACAAGGTTCCCCTGAAATTCGCCGGCTGGACCGAGGCGAGATTCCGCGAAGCCGGCTTTCGCGCCGTTCCCGGCTGCATCGTACGGCGTTCGGCCTATGTCGCGCCCGGCGTGGTCCTTTTGCCGTGTTTTCTCAACGTCGGCGCCTATGTCGACAGCGGCACGATGGTCGATACCTGGGCAACCATCGGTTCCTGCGCCCAGATCGGGAAGAATTGCCACATTTCCGGCGGCGCCGGCATTGGCGGCGTGCTTGAACCGCTGCAAACGGGCCCGGTCATCATTGAAGACGAGTGTTTCATCGGCGCCCGGGCGGAAGTGGCCGAGGGCGTCGTCGTCGAAACCGGCAGCGTGCTGTCGATGGGCGTCTTCATCGGCACGTCCACCCGCATCGTCGATCGCGCCACCGGCCAGATCCATATGGGCCGTGTTCCCGCCTATTCCGTCGTTGTGCCCGGAAACATGCCGGGTAAACCCCTGCCCGACGGCAGTCCGGGTCCTTCGACCTACTGCGCCGTGATCGTCAAACGTGTCGACGAAAGAACCCGCTCCAAAACCGCGATCAACGAGCTGCTGCGCGACTGAGCAACCCGTGGCCGTGACCATCGACCCCGTCGAGCTCACTCAAGCGCTCATCCGCCGCCCTTCCGTCACACCGCGCGATGAAGGCGCGCTCGCCGTGCTCGAAGCGGCGCTGAAACCGCTGGGCTTCCGGTGCCATCGGTTGAAATTCTCGGCGCCGGGAACGCCGGACGTCGAGAATCTCTACGCCGAATTCGGCGGCTCCGGGCCGCGTTTTTGCTTCGCCGGCCATACCGATGTCGTTCCCGTCGGGGCCACATCGTCTTGGACGGTCGATCCCTTCGGCGCGGAGATCATCGACGGCCAAGTCTATGGCCGCGGCGCCGCCGACATGAAGGGGGCGATCGCCGCGTTCGTCGCCGCCGCGTCCCGCCGCATCGCGACGCGCAATGGCGGATCGTCGGGCACCATCGGTCTGCTGATCACCGGCGACGAGGAAGGCCCCGCCATCAACGGCACGGCCAAGGTCCTGCATTGGCTGAAAGACAAGGGCGTCAAGCTGGATGCCTGCGTCGTCGGGGAACCGACCAATCCGAAAACATTGGGCGAGATGATCAAGATCGGTCGGCGCGGCAGCCTCACCGGGCAATTGGTCGTGCGCGGCATTCAGGGGCACACCGCCTACCCTCACCTCGCCGAAAATCCGGTGCACCGCATCGTGGCCATGCTGTCGGCGGTGGCGATGGCCGAGCTCGACCGCGGCACCGAACATTTCCAGCCATCGAATCTCCAGATCACGACGGTCGACGTCGCCAATCCCGCGACCAATGTGATTCCGAGCGCTGCCCGCGCCGCGTTCAACATCCGGTTCAACGATCGGCACACCGGCGCCAGCCTGGAAAAGTGGCTGCGGCGGAATTTCGACCAAGCCGGCGCGCCCTACGAGCTGGAAATCCAGGTATCGGGTGAGGCGTTCCTGACCCCGCCGGGCCGATTGTTCGAGATCGTGGCCCGCGCGTCGAAACGAATCCTGGGCGTCAGTCCCGAGGCGAGCACCACCGGGGGCACATCCGATGCGCGCTTCATCAAGGATTACTGCCCGGTCGTTGAGTTCGGATTGGTTGGGCAAACCATGCACAAGGCGGACGAACGTAGTGCTGTCGCCGACATACGGGCGCTGAGCGACGTCTATGCCGCGATCCTCGACGATTTCTTCGCCCAGCCATGGTGACCATGCGCGAGGCGGCGCAGGGATTATATGGCGCCTATCGGCTGGCGCGGCTCGATGCCGCCGGAATGCAGGCGTTCGATGTCTCGATCGAGGGTTATTGGCGGTCCTTTGGCGCCGCGCTGGTTGCCCTGCCCGGCTATCTGGTGGTCGTGGCGTTGCGCGCCAGTCAAGCGCCCGAGGACGAGGGCTGGCTACGCTTTGTCACCATCGAGGCGATCTCGTACGTCATCGCTTGGGTCGCCTACCCGCTTGCCGCGTTCTACCTGACGCGGCCTCTGGGTCGGGCGGACCGCTATGTGGCCTATATCGTCGCCTACAATTGGTCCAACGTTCTGCAGCTCGCGGTATACGTCGCCGTCGTCATCGTCGCGGCCTCGAATTTGGCCCCACTCGCCCTGGTCGGCGTTCTCCATCTGGCGACGGTGCTGACGGTGTTGGCCTATCAATGGTTCATCGCGCGAACGGCCCTGGCGATCACGCCGCTGGCCGCCGCGGGAATCGTCTTCCTTGATTTTGTCATCGGGTTCCTCGTCAACTCGGTCGGTTTGACCCTTCATCGGGTGGGAACAACCGTCCCGATCGAAACGGTCGTGGCGGCGATCGGCTAGTACCAAACCTCGGTCAGATAAAGACCTTCCGGCGGCGCGGTCGGACCTCCACGCGTGCGGTCGCGGTCGGCCAAGGCCGCGGCGACATCCTCGGAACTCCACTTCCTTTGGCCGACCAGGCCGAGCGTGCCCACGATGTTTCGGACTTGGTGGTGCAGGAAAGATCGCGCCCGCGCGCTTACCCGAATCTCGTCGCCCAATCGCTCCACGATCAACAGGTCCAGCGTCTTGACCGGCGATTTTGCCTGGCAGAGGCTGGCGCGAAACGTCGTGAAATCATGGCGTCCGACCAGAACTTGGGCGGCCTCGTGCATGGCGCTCGCGTCCAACGGCTTGGCGACATGCCACACGCGGCCCCGATCCACGGCCGCGGGGGCGCGGCGGTTGAGAATTCGGTATAGATAGGCGCGCCCCTTCGCCGATATCCGAGCGTGAAAACGGTCTTCGGCCGCTTCCGCCGCGAGCACGGCGATCGGATGCGGCTTCAGATGAAAATTGATGGCATTGCGGATCGTGGCCGGCGGCCAGGTCTTGCCGAGATCGAAATGGGCGACCTGGCCCAACGCGTGCACGCCGGCATCGGTGCGGCCCGCCCCATGGATCGTGACCGATTCGCCGCTGAATTTCGCGACGGCATCCTCCAGCGCCGCCTGGACCGACGGCCCGCTGTCCTGGCGCTGCCAGCCGACAAAACCGCCGCCGTGATATTCGAGAAGGAGCTTGTAGCGCGGCAAGACCAATCCCCTCGATCAGGCCAGGATCGTGCCGATGGGGAGCCGATTGCCGCGGAGAAAATCGGCGGCCGACATCGCCGTCTTCCCGGCGCGCTGAAGTCTTTCGATGCGGAGAGCCCCCGCACCGCATGCGATCCCCAGCCGATCGTCAAGCGCGGTCCCGGGAGGTCCCTCCCCGACGGCCATGCTCGCGGCAAGGACCCGGATCCGTCCGCCGTTCAAATCGAACCAGACCCCCGGGGATGGATTAAGGGCGCGAACCTGACGTTCGATTTCAGCCGCGCTTCGCCGCCAATCGATACGACCTTCGTCCGGTCCGATCTTCGGCGCGTAGGTCACACCGGTGGTCGGCTGCGCCACCGGGCGCACCGTCCCCGCCGCCAGGCCGCGGAGAGCGGGCTGGACCAATCCGGCCCCCAGCGAGGCCAGTTCGTCGTGGAGGGCTGACGCGGTCGTCTTAGGCGTGATCGGAACCTTCGCCTGCAGCAGGATCGGTCCGGTGTCCAGACCGGCCTCCATCATCATGATGGTGACGCCGGTTTCGTCGTCGCCGGCCAAAATCGCGCGCTGAATTGGCGCCGCGCCACGCCATCGCGGCAACAAGGATGCGTGAACATTGATGCAGCCTAGGCGCGTAGCCGCCAAGATCGCCCGCGGCAGGATCAACCCGTAGGCGACGACGATGGCGGCATCGGCATTCAAGTCACGGAAGTCGGCTTGCGCGGCGGCGTCCTTCAGGCTTTCGGGGAAGCGAACGAGAAGCCCCCGATTTTCCGCGGCGGTCTGGGCAGGCGACGGTCTCGGGTGTTTGCCGCGGCCCGCCGGGCGCGGCGGCTGGGTGTAGACCGCAACCACATCGTGGCCGGCTTCCAAAAGGGCATCGAGGCTGGGGCCCGAAAAATCCGGCGTGCCCATGAAGACGAGGCGCAGGCGTTCCATGGGCTCAGGCGCCGACGGTCGCCTGCGTCTTTCGAGCCTTCACCAGTTTGCGGAGGATAACGTCGCGCCGCAAATTCGACAGATGATCGACGAAAAGCACCCCGTCGAGATGATCCATTTCATGCTGAATGCCGGTCGACAACAGGCCCTTTGCGTGGATTTCGCGGATTTCGTTGTCATGGTCGATGAAGCGGATGCGCGCCTCGGCCGGCCTGGTCACATCGGCGTATTGGTTGGGCAGCGACAGGCAACCTTCCTTGCAGGCGATCGTCTCAGGACTCGCCCAGACGATTTCGGGATTCGCCAAGCGCATCGGCTGGCGATCTTCCCCCTCGTGTGCGGCGTCAACGACGATGACCCGCACATTCACGCCGATCTGCGGCGCGGCGAGCCCGATACCGGGTGCGAGATACATGGTTTCGAGCATGTCGTCCATCAAACGGCGGATCTGGGCATCGACGCGCTCAACCGGCCGGCATTTCACCTTAAGACGAGGGTCGGGCGCGATGATGATAGGGAGAATGGCCATGGCGAAACGAATCGATTCCGGATTCGACGTTGATGTGCGGTCGCTCAGTAGGTAGATCGCAGGGCGGCGCCGGTCAAGAAACCTCGCAATGGCGGGTTCGTTGCCCGGCTGAAAGTCCGCTGTTATGGTCCGCCCCCGACTCACCGTCTCCAGCAACCTGAAGGAGTGGCGCGATGTCCCCAACCCAGCGCCTTCGCCAATTGCTCGCCGAACCGGGCCTGCTCTTGATGCCGGCTTGTTATGACGCGATTTCCGCGCGGCTGGTCGAAAATGCCGGCTACAAGCTCTCGTTCATGAGCGGGTTTTCGGTGGCGGCGGCGCGGCTGGGCCTTCCCGATACCGGGTTGATCTCCTTCGCTGAAATGCTCGACCAGTTGCGGAACATCTGCAACGCCACCAGCCTCCCGATCGTCGCCGACGGCGACACTGGATACGGCAACGCGCTGAACGTACAGCGGACGGTCGCCGATTTCGCCCGCGCCGGGGCCGCCTGTGTCATGATCGAGGACCAGGTTTGGCCCAAGAAATGCGGCCATACTAAAGGCAAGCGGGTGGTGTCCCGCGCCGAGGCTCGGATGAAAATACGGGCCGCCGTCGATGCGCGCACGCGCACCGAGGTTCTGATCATGGCGCGCACGGACGCGCGCGCCGTACTGGGCTATGAAGCCGCGCTGGAGCGCTGCCATGATTTTGTCGAGGAAGGCGCCGACATTGTTTTTCTAGAGGCGCCCGAAAGCGAGGACGAGATGCGGCGGTTCTGCCGCGAAATCAAGCGGCCCACCATGTGCAATCTGCTGCTCGGCGGAAAGACGCCGGTCTTGCCGCCGGTCAAGCTGGGGGAGATGGGTTACAAGATCGCCGTCTATCCGCTCGAGCTGCTTTCGGCGGCCATCGTCGCCATGCAGCGTTCGCTGGCCGAACTCGCCAATACCGGCGTCGTCGCCAAATCGGCGCTGTCCTTCGAGGAATTGAAGACGCTCGTCGGCTTTCCTCGCTATTACGAGGGCGAAGCGAAGTACCGCGCGGCCGAATAAGGAGCCGAATCGCGGCCCGCCATGGACATTTTCCTGATCGTTCTGGCGATTTTCGCCACAGCTTTGGCCGCGGCGATCTTGGCTTGGGGTCGCGGGCGGGCAGCGGGCGGCGACGTAGCGGGACTCGCCCGCGCCGCGGAAAAGCTGGTTTCGATGCAAAGCGAACTTGCCGGCCGATTGAGCCAGATCGCTGAACAATCCACGACGGCCCAGGCCCAGCTTGGGGAAAGGTTGCAGGCCCAGGAAAGGGCGCTATCCAAGACGCTGGACGAACGCCTCGGCGAGGTGACCAAACGTGTCCATGAGGGCTTGGAGAAATCCGCCGCGCAGTCGGCGATAACGCTCGGCGATTTGCGCGAGCGCCTCGCCATCATTCACACGGCTCAGGAAACGATAACCAAGCTATCGACCCAAGTCGTGGGTTTGCAGGACATCCTCTCCAACAAACAGGCTCGCGGCGCCTTCGGCGAAATCCAGCTCGAACGCATCGTCGCCGACCTGTTGCCGCGCGCGGAATACTCATTTCAGGCCACCATCGGCGGACGTCATCGGGTCGATTGTTTATTGCATTTACCGCCACCTTACGGACCGCTCGCCATCGACGCGAAATTTCCGCTCGAGGGTTATCGCGCGCTTCGCGAGGCGACCGACGAGACGGCGCGCCTCCAGGCTCAACGCAGCTTCGCCGCGGCGGTCGTCACCCATATCCGGGACATCGCGGAGAAATACATCGTCCCCGGCATGACCGCGGAAGGCGCGTTGATGTTCCTCCCCAGCGAAGCCGTCTATGCCGAGCTTCATGCCGGGTTCCCCGAGGTGGTCGAGCGCGCCCACCGCTTGCGCGTATTCATCGTGTCGCCGACGACCCTGTGGGCGACGCTCAACACCATGCGCGCGATCCTCAAGGATGTTCGCATGCAGGAGCAGGCGGGGCTGATCCAGAAAGAGGTCGGGGCGTTGCTCCGCGACGTCGTTCGCCTCGACGAACGCGTTGCCAAGTTGCAGACGCACTTCGAACACACGACCGAGGACATACGTGGCATTCGGATTTCGGCGGAGAAAGTGACGAAACGCGCCGAACGCATTGGCGAGGTGAGGCTTGAGGAACCCGAGCTGCCACTACCCACCGTTGAGATCGCGGCTCCAAAGGCGTCGGACTAGCCTAAACCGGCCGTCTGGCATTAAGCGCGGTCGATAAAGTGCCATCGTCGAGATAATCGAGTTCGCCCCCGATCGGCACGCCATGGGCGAGACGGCTGACCGCCACCCCGGCGCCGGCCAGGCGATCGGTGACGTAATGAACGGTGGCCTGGCCTTCGACCGTGGCATTCATCGCCAGAATGACTTCTTTCACGGCGGGATCGGCGGCCCGGCGCACCAAACCGGCGATCGCGAGTTCCTCAGGCCCAACGCCGTCGAGTGCCGAAAGCACCCCACCCAGCACATGATAGCGGCCGCGGAAGGCGCCGGATCGTTCGATCGCCCACAGATCGGCGACGTCCTCGATCACGCACAGGGTCGCGGCGTCGCGTCTCGGATCGTTGCAGATCGCGCACGGGTCGCTGGTGTCGAGATTGCCGCAGGATGAACAGCTATGCAGCGCGTCGGCGACGGCGGTCAGCGCCTCGGCCAGGGCCATCATCAAACCGTCGCGGCGTTTGAGAAGATGGAGCGCCGCGCGCCGTGCCGAACGCGGCCCCAGACCGGGCAGTTTGGAGAGAAGTTGGATCAGCCGCTCGATTTCGGCGCCACCCATCGGGGAACGCCACTCAGATCGGTAGCTTAAACCCCGCCGGCAGCGACAAGCCGCCGGTCATCTTCGACATCTCGTCGGCCACATGCGCCTCGGTCTTGATGCGCGCGTCATTACACGCGGCAATGATCAAATCTTCCAGCACTTCGACTTCCTTCGGGTCGAGGAGTCCCGCGTCGATCTTGATGCGCCGCATCTCGCCCTTGCCGGAAACGGTGACGGTGACCATGCCGGCGCCGGCCGCGCCGGTGATTTCGGCGGCACCCAGTTTTTCCTGAAGCTCGGCCATCTTGGATTGCATCTCTTGGGCCTGCTTCATCAATTGTCCGAGATTCTTCATAACAGTTCGTCTCCTTCGCCAAATTCCTGGGGCACATCGGTTTCGGCACCGACCGGCGGCGCCTCCTTGCGGCGAACCGCTTCGATCGTCGCGCCGGGAAAAACGTCGAGCACCGCCCGGACCAGCGGATGGCGAGCAATCTGCGCGCGCGCCGCGGCGTCCTGGATCCGCCCCTGTTCGGCCAATGTTAGCTCGCCCGGTTCATTGGCGAGACTGACGACCCAACGCCGGCCCGTCCAGGCACTCAACAGCGCCGCAACCTTGCTGGGAAGCGTCGCCGGCGCCTCGCTTGTCTGCCGGAATTCCAGGCGGCCGGGTTCAAACCGAACGAGATGGACATTGTTCATAAGGTGGCCGTGCACGATGCCTTCCCTGCGCATGGCAAAGAGGTCGGCCAGCTCGGCGAAGCTCGTGGGAATGGCTTGCGCGGCGGAGGTCGGCGCTACTTCCGGTTCGGCCTCCGGTTTTCGCGCCAGCGCCGCTTGGGATTGTCCCGGCGACGGTGTTGCGGCGGCACCCCGCCGTGCCCCGGTGGTGGCACCGTCGGGTAGACCCTGGGGCGGCGTCGAGTAGGGCTCTTTTTTCGGCGCGGCCCCGGCGAGCACGGGCGTCTCCTCGGAAGCCGGGGATTGCGCCGCCTGCCGGTAGGCCGCGACCAAATCCGCCGGCGACGGCAATTCCGCCGCATAAGCGAGGCGGATGACGACCATTTCGGCGGCGGCCCGCCCCAGCGGCGCCTCGCGGGCCTCTCCCAACCCCTTCAGCAACATTTGCCACGCGCGAGCGAGCGCCGGCAGGCCCAGGCGTTGGGCGAGATCGAGGCCACGTTTGGCTTCGACCTCCGATGTCGCGGGATCGCCGGCCGCGGCCGGCGTCAGTTTCACTCGTGTTACCCAATGGACGAGATCGAGCAAATCCTCGATCACGGCGATTGGGTCGGCGCCGTCGCGATGGAGAGCGGAAAGTCCGGCGAGCGCGGCCGCGACATCGCCCCGCATGATCGCTTCGAGCAGATCGAAGCCGCGCGTGCGATCGACCAGACCAAGCAGCTCACGAATTTCACCGTCGCCAAGGGATGCATCGGCATGAGCCATGGCGCGGTCGAGTAATGACAGCCCGTCGCGCACGGAGCCATCGGCGGCGCGGGCGAGCAGCGACGCCGCCGTCGCCGACAGAATTGTCCCTTCCTTGGCGGCCACCGCGGCGAGGTGGGCGGCCAGGGTTTCCTGATCGAGGCGCCGGAGATCGAAACGCTGACAGCGCGAGAGCACCGTCACCGGGACCTTGCGGATTTCCGTCGTGGCGAAAACGAATTTCACGTGCGCGGGCGGCTCCTCCAGAGTCTTGAGGAGGGCGTTGAAGGCCGCCTTCGACAGCATGTGGACTTCATCGATGATGTAGATCTTGAAACGGGCGGTCACCGGCCGGTAGCCGACCCCGTCGATGATTTCCCGGATATTGTCGACCCCGGTGCGGCTCGCGGCGTCCATCTCCAGGACGTCGATGTGCCGGTCTTCGGCAATCGCGACGCAGTGTTCGCAAACACCGCAGGGATCGACGGTGGCACCGCCCTTGCCATCGGCGCCGACGCAATTGAGCGCGCGCGCGATGATTCGGGCCGTGGTGGTCTTGCCCACGCCCCGCACCCCGGTCAGCATGAAGGCGTGCGCGAGCCGGCCCGTGGCAAAGGCGTTAGATAGTGTCCGTACCATCGCACCCTGCCCGATCAGTTCGGACAGCTTGGTTGGCCGGTATTTGCGGGCCAAAACGCGATAGTGCACGGCTGGTTCCTGGCTGGTCATCGGCGGCCGGCGGAGGCTCGGTTGATCCACGGGCATAAGGCGCCGGGTGGGAGGCTGGACGAACGACCCGGACCTGAACTCGTTACGGCTGCTTCCTTCCGGACCTGGCCGGGTTGGCGAGGAGCCCGTCCGCCGCCAACCTCCCGAAG